>CAIOTP010000299.1 GCA_903861235.1 uncultured bacterium
GCGCAGGCGGTGGCGATGGCGCCGCCTCCGACGCTGATCAGCGGGGAAGTGCGCCTTCCAACTGGACATCGAAGCCCTCGTTCTGGTCGTGCCAGAACCCCTTGACGCGCAGTCGACCGCCCTCCACGGCGTAGTCCAGCCTGAAGTCGCCCGTGGGGACGCTGCCGGCGCCGCCAAACTCGCGCAGCAGCAGCGCGCCGTCGAACCCCAGCGATCCGGAGAGTTCGATCGGCTTGCCCACCCGGTCGTACTGGTACGAGCCGGTGGCGAAGCCATTCTTGAATCGAAGTCGACAGGTCACGGGCAGCGTCTCCGTGGCGTCCTTGAGCGTTCCGCGCAGCGTGATCTCTCGGTCCTCAGGAAGGCCGAAGGAACGGGCGATGGCCGCGCGGCGTTGGGTCATCTGCTCCGGCGTGAGCGGTCGGTCGGAGGCCTGAGCCGTGATGGGGATCAGGCGCCCCTTGCCCACCTGCGTGTAGACCGCCCAGTCGTAGCTGCGGCCGCTGCCGCTGAGGGCGTGCTGGGCGCTGCTGACCACCAGGTCCTCCCAGCCGTCGCCGTTGTAGTCCCCGCGTGCCACCACACGAAAAATCTCTTCCCACTCCGAGTCCACCAAGACGCAGCTGAACTCGTCGCCCTTCACGCTGCTGGTGATCCGGTCAGGCTTGGCGGCCTGCCGCAGCCTGCTGGCGGCTGCGTACATGCAGTACTCGCTGAGCGCGGGCGCGTACGCACGGAAGGGTTGGCCTGCGAAGGCGCTGTGGCGGGAGGGAACCAGCGCGGGCACCATGGCCAGACGCGCCGAGGCGTCCAGAAACCACGATTGCATGGTCATGTCGACGGTGGTGTACGCATAGCCGCCTGCGTCCATGGCGGCGGCCCACTCCTTGCACGTGCGCGCAGTCACCTTGCGGTCGTCCTTCATGGTCATCTCGACCTCATACGGATCACTTCCTTCGTCCGGCTTGGGTCGCCATGTGTTCCAGAGGCGCTCGCAGTCGGCGGCGGACTGGATGGTGAGCGTGGCGTCGTTGAGCCACCAGACGGGGTGGGTGGTCGTGGACTCGGTGGCCTCGGGCTTGCCAGTCGACGGTGCGGGCTTCGCGCTGACCTGCAGTCGCAGCCGGTCCGTGATGGGAACCAGCGGTCCGCCGGTGCCCACCCGGGTGACCACGTCGTAGGAGAAGTTCTCGCGACCGCATTCGTCGGACACGCTCCACCTTCCCACCAGCAGGTCCTCCCAACCGTCTCCATCCACGTCGCCCTTGGCCAGCACCTTCACCAGCTCGACGCCCTCCGCGTCGCGCACCACCACGCCGTGCGGGATCGATTGGGTGGTGACACCCGAAGGCTTGGCTTGCGCCTCGCCCGCCGTGTCGCACTGGACGGTCTCCGAGCACGCCCGTGCAAGCGTGGTGTGGGACTGACCGGCGAAGGCGGAATGCACCGAGGGCCGCATGCAGGCCACGGCGCTGAGGCGGGCGCAGGCCGCCTCCATGGCCGCTTCTTCGCGCCCCATCTCGTGCGGGATGAGGGTGGCGCCGGAGGCCTGGGCTTCGGACCACTCCCGGCAGGTGCGGACCGAGCGCTCCGTGCTGTCGGCTTCGCGGAAGGTGACCGGCTGCAGCTGCGAGGTGGCGTCGCGCCCGGGCCGCGGCGAATCCCACAGTCGCGCGCAGTCGGACTGCAAGGGAATCCACACCGCGTCGTCGTTGAGCCACCAGACCGGAAAGGGAGCGTGCGCCTTGTCGGCAAGCACCACCGCGGAGATCAGGATCGCTGGAAACATGGGAACGCCACCTCCTCCCGGGGCGCCGCGATTCATCGGAAAATCCGCGTCCATCGGGCCAATCTTCGGGCAAGACGCCGGGCGTGTCCCATCTGTGTCCCGGGGGCCGCGCTACCGTGCTCCCAGCATGACGAATCCCGGCACCTCCAAGCCGGGTCGCAACCGAGCCGCTCCGAGCGGCCACGGTGCGGAGGAACCCCCGGAAGGGGCATGCGGCGCCGTCGCCCAAGGTCCACGGACCCCGCGGCGAACGAGCGCAAAGTCGGCGGACCGGCGGCGGTGACGGGTGCAGTGCACCTGGGCAGCCGGACGGTCTGCTCCGCGAGCACGGCGTTCGTGGCTCGCGGCCTTCCGTCAGGCTCTCTCGGAATGCGCATGGCGGGCCACGGCCCGCGGAAGGAAGGCGTGCATGCGTACACCCCTGGGTGATCATCTGGAATCCAAGCGTCTGGCTGCCGGGCTCACACCGGGACAGCTGGCCCTGCGCGCCGGCTGGGCCGACGCGTCCCGCGGCGGGGCCCGCATCCGCGAACTGGAACTGGGCGGCCCGGCCACGCCGGAGACGCTGCGGCGCGTGGCTGTGGCGCTGGGTGTGCCCCAGGCCGTGCTGGCGCAGCTGCAGCGCCTGACGGAGGAGCGGCAGCGGCAGGCGTGGGAGCGCTGGGCTGAGCAGCCCGTGGAACTGCAGGTGTCGGTGCGTCTGCTGCCCGGCCTCATGGCGGGCGTGGCGTTGCCGCAGGGCGTGCAGGCTCCCGACGGGGTGCGGGCGTGGGTCGCCGCGGAAGCGCGGCGGACCGGATGCCTGCACTGCATCCAGTGGAGTCGCCGGCGCTGCACCTATGTGCGCGGTGACGGAAGCGTCTACGAGGTGGAGGCCAGCTTCGAGTCGCCGGAGGCCGGGATGACCATGCGGGTGGGGTAGGGGTCAGGTGGCCGGCGCGTCACGGGCGGGCAGGCAGGCATCGAGCAGCGCTCCCACATCGATGTGCCAGGCCTTCGCCAGACGCCTTGCCTGCGCGGCCTCGGTCGCCTTGCCCTGGGCGTCCAGCAGCTGCGCGATCCACTGCCAGCCCTGGTCGCAGGCCACACGGAGCGAGCAGTGCTGCAGGAACTCGCTGGGCCCCTCGCGGCGTGCGCGCTCTAGAGCCTTGAGCCCCTTGAGGAGCGCGTCCTGGACCTTGCGTGCCGATTCGGGCGAGGCGCCTCGGACCAGCAGGGGGCCGCAACGGGCCAGCACCGCGGTGAGCCACGCGTCGCCCTCGAAGGGCGATGCGGAAGGCTGGATCACCTTCTGCACATGACGAACGGCCAGCACGGCCGTTTCGCGCGCCAGATCGGCGGCGTCGGCGGAAAGGGTGCGGGCCATGCGCACGCACTCCATGACCGCCTGCGGAGCGGAGCGTTCCTCGGTGATGCCATCGAGCAGGCGTTTGATGGCCGCGCGGGCGCCTTCGCGGTCGCCGGATTTCCAGAGGGCGAGGGTGAGGGCGTGGAGATCGTCGTGGTACTCGTCGTCACCGCTCCAAGGGTCGCATGCCAGAGTGAGGTGGCGTGCCGCCGAGAGCCACTGGCCTTCACGCATGGCGACTCGCCCCAGA
>CAIOTP010000300.1 GCA_903861235.1 uncultured bacterium
CCATGGTGAGCGCCGAGAGGGCCACGCGAAGGCGCGCCCCGGGCGGCTCGTTCATCTGGCCGAAGACGAGGCAGGCCTTCTCGAGGACCTTCGACTCCGCCATCTCCTTCCACAGGTCGTTGCCCTCGCGGGTGCGCTCGCCCACGCCGGCGAACACGCTGTAGCCGCCGAAGTTTCGGGCGATGCGGGCGATCATCTCCTGGATGACCACGGTCTTGCCCACGCCGGCACCGCCGAACAGGCCGATCTTGCCGCCGCGGACGAAGGGGCAGAGCAGGTCGATGACCTTGATGCCCGTCTGCAGCACCTCGGTCTTGGGGTTGAGGTCGGTGAACTCGGGCGGCTCGCGGTGGATCGGGGCCGTCTCGCCCGCCTGCACCGGGCCGCGGCCGTCCACGGGCTGGCCGAGCAGGTTGAACACGCGGCCGAGCACCGGCTCGCCCACGGGCACCCGCACGCTGGCGCCGGTGTCCACGCAGTCGTTGCCGCGCCGCACGCCGTCGGTGCTGGCCAGGGCCACGCAGCGGACCATGCCGCCGCCGAGGTGCTTGGCCACCTCGCCCACCAGGGTCTGCTTCTCGCCGCGGAAGTCGAAGTCGACCTTCACCGCGTTGTAGATCTCGGGGATCTGGTCCTCGGGGAACTGCGCGTCGAAGGTGCTGCCGATGACCTGGATGACCTTGCCTGTGGTGGCCATGAAGCGTCTCTCTGGGGTTGGTTCTCCCGACTTCGTGCAACGAGTCACGAACGGCGGGAGGGCGAAAGATAGCCGCGTGAGGGTTGGCCCGCCAAGGGCTCCACACGCTGGATTTGCGGGTTCGGGACCCCGTTTCGGGGATGGAGGGGTGTCAGCGGGGCCGCTCGGACGGGGCCGTTGGCGGTGGGACCGCCGGGCCCGCGGCCGCAGGATCCGGCGCCTGCCAGCCGAAGACCTTCGCCCGGGGTTCGAGCGGGGACGCGAAACGGGGCTCCACCCTGGGGTCCACGTCGAGCACCTGCGGTTCCACCTCCACGCCGAAGGGTCGGCCGATGGCCTCGAACGCGGCGGGGATCTCGGCGCTCCACCAGAGGTTGGGGCCAAGCTGGATCGACTCCCGGGGCAGCGTGGCGGGCACCCGGCAGAGCTGTTCGATGGCTCCCGGGGTCCATGCGAAGAGGTTGTGGGCCATCACCACCTGGCGCGGCAGGCCGCAGGCATCGTCCGACTCCCACACGCATCGTCCGGGATCCGTGACGGTGTTCCATTGCAGGAGCAGCCCGTCCACGCCGCCGATCCAGGCGAAGCGGTCCGCCTCGGGCACGCTGCATCGCATCACCATCACGCCGGTGGCCGGCGGCGTTTCCGGCGGAAGGCCCTCGCACGATCCCAGTCGGAAGCCGGTACGCACCTTGGGCCCCAGCGTGAGCATGCCCAGCGCCACCTGCCTGCAGCCCTGCGTGACGGTGACTCCCGTTTCCTGGGGCAGTCCCTTGCCAGGATCGAGCACGCAGTAGTTCACCGAGCAGCGGGAGGACCGTTCGATCCTGAACGCGTCACGGTTCCAGCCACGCACGGCCACCTCGCGGACGTCCACGCGATCGATGTCCCGCAGCACCACGCCGTCCTGTTCCGGAGACACCTGGTCCTGGAGCAGGCGCAGCGACGCCACCTGCAGATTGGCCTGATGAAGCTGTCCGTCCGGTCCGCGGCCGCCCTCGACCAGGACGAGCGGGCCACGGCCGTTGCCGACCATGAGGTCCCGCAGGATGACGAACTGCGGGCGCACCAGGCGGATCCCGAAGTCCGTGGCCTTCACGTAGGGAAAGCGGGCGGGCTCCTCCCCCGGCTCGCCTCGGATGATGATCGGCCGGTCGCGTTCGCCGCGCAGGTCCGTGAGCGTGAAGGCGGCGTGGATCCCTCGCTCCAGCACCAGCTCGTCACCGGGACGCAGGGCCGGAGCGATGCTGTCGAAGGCCAGGCCCGCGGGAATGCGGAACACCCGTCCGCCCATCGCGTTCGTGGCGAGCACCGGCAGGGGAGCCTGTGGCTGCGCCGGGTCCGCAAGCAGTGGCGGTGGCTGCGGCGGCGGGGCCTGCATCAGGACGAGCAGCGTGGCCAGAAGCGCGCCGATCATGGGATGAGGGTACCCCTCAGGCGATCCAGCGATCCATGGGATCGGGAACCAGCGCCCGGAGCAGGCAGGTGCCCGCCTGAAGCCTCGCGGTCATGCCCTCGGCGGCCGCGGGCACCAGCAGGGAACGCCAAGGTCCGGCGGTCACGGACGTGGGCCCGTCGAAACTCACCTGGCCCTGCAGCACCATCCAGCATGCCGGCCGCTGATGGGTGACCACGGGCAGTTCGGCGTCCTGCAGGGCTTCGAGTCGCTCGATGCGATAGAAGGGTGTTCGCGACAGCAGCGTGGTGCGGAAGTGCCTGGTGAGCACCGGAGGGGTGCGGTCCGCGTTGCTGATGGGCCAGCGCTCGAGTTCCTGGGCGGCTCCGAAGGAGATGCAGGCGAGGGCCTGCTCCAGATGGAGCGGTCGGGACGGGTCGTTGCGGTTCCAGTCGAAGACGCGGAACGTGGTGTCGCCGGGGGTCTGGATCTCGGCCACCGTGATGCCCGCGCCCAGCGCGTGACAGAGGCCGCTGGGCAAGTCGATGCAGTCGCCCGCCTGGACCGGGACCTCCTCCAGCATGGGCACGATGTCGGCGCCGCCTCGGAGGCGACGCTCGAACTCCTCGCGGGTCACCCCCGGCTTCACGCCTCGCCAGATCCTGGCGCCCGGCTTGGCGTGCAGCACGAACCAGCTCTCGGTCTTCAGGTGGGCGTCCGCGTTCGCCTGGGCGAAGGCGGGACTGGGGTGCACCTGCACCGAGAGGTTCTCCGCCGCATCGAGGAACTTCACCAGCAGGGGGAATCGGCCCATGTTGGAGAGCTGGGCCCGCCCCATGATCGCCCGCTCCTCCGATTGCATGGCCTCGCGCAACGAGCGGCCGGCGAAGGGGCCGGACTCGATGCCCGAGCACCCTTCGGCACCCGGCAGGTCCGACAGCTCCCAGCTCTCGCCGAACGGCGGCTGCGCGGGTGCTTGGCTGAACTTGCCCCAGGAGGCGAATGTGGTGCCGCCCCAGGCGCGGGCCTTGGCCAGCGGCCGAAGCAGCATCGGTGAGAGCGGCGTGGCTTGGCCCGGTGCGTGAGCCATGGTCCGTGTCAGATCGCCATGCCGGTGATGCGCGTCTCGAACACCAGCTTGCCGTTCACCACGCCCTGGGCCTGGCTGACGAACCGCCGTCGGTTGCGTTCGATCTGCCGCGCCAGCAGGTAGAGGGTGTCGCCGGGGACCACCTGGCCGCGGAAGGCGGTGTCGTCGCAGCGGGTGAAGCCCAGGAAGCCTTCCAGATTCATGCCCTTGGTCTGCACCAGGCTGCAGAGCTGGGCCGCGGCCTCGATCATGAGCACGCCCGGAAGCAGGGGACGGCCCGGAATGTGATGGGGCACCCAGAACTCGTCATGACGGATCTTCCGTTTGCCCAGGCCTTCCATGCGGGGCAGGTCCAGCCAGACCACGTCGTCGAGCATCCTCATGGGACCGGTCTGGGGCAGGTAGCGGTCGACCTCGGACGAGGTCATGACCACCTGGTTCAGGTCGATCGGGCTGAGATCGAAGAGGAGTTCGTTGGCCAACTGGGGTTCCTGAAGGGTGGGGCCGCGCGAAGATAGCCAAAACGAGGAGAGGCCGGATCAGGGAGCCCGCGTCCGGATATCCGCTACCATGGGCTCGACCGGCAGGGCTGGCCTGCCAAACCACTCGAACGGAGACACCAGAAATGGAACTGTACGAGCAGCTGAAGCGACAGGTTGAGGCGGTCGCCGAGGACATGGCGAAGGCCTTCGGCGGCAACAAGGCCGCCGGCACGCGCGTTCGCAAGTCGATGCAGGAGATCAAGGCCACCTGTCAGGACATCCGGGTGAAGGTCCTCGAGGTGGGCAAGGGTCCCGCCACCGGCGGCTGACCACCGCAGGTTTCGTGCATCAGCCGTGGACGGCTTGGCATCTCCGCCTAGCCGCCGCGCAGGCCCTTCACCAGTTCAAGGCAAGCCTTGAACTTCGGGTGCTGGGCATCCGCAAGCAGTTCGTAGATGGCCGAGAGCGTTCCTGTGGGAACGGCCCCGGCTGTCTGCATGCGGTGGAGGGCGTGCGGGATCTGGCCGGGCTGGCTCCCGCCGATGGCGTCGGTGCAGAGGAAGGGCGTGCGTCCTGAGGACGCCAGGTCGAGCGCCGTCTGCAGCACGCAGACATGCGCCTCGATGCCGCAGAGCAGCACCGTGCCGCGGCCGGTGGCCCGGATCGCCGCGTCCACCTCGGGCGTGATCGAACTGAAGCGCGTCTTGGTGAAGAGCGGCGTGCCGGATGGCAGGGCCGCCGCGATCTCGGGCACGGTCTGTCCCAGAGCACGCGGGTTCTGCTCGGTGATCACCACCGGGAGTTCCAGCGTGGCGGCGGCACGGCAGAGGATGGACGCGTTGTGCACCAAGGCTTCCCATCCAGGAATGGTGGCGGCGAAGCGGGACTGGATGTCCACCACCAGCAGCAGCGTGTCGGAGATGCGGAGTCGTGGGCAGGGCATGTTCAGACCCGGAGCGTGGGATGGTGGGCCAGCACGGCGGCGTGGCGACGGCGGATCGGATCGGCCACCGTGGCGATCCATCGGTCGGTCTGCTCGGCGCTCCGCCCGCTGAGTCGGACCGGATCGAACGCCGTCCGCAGGTCGACCTCCTTGAAGAGCGGGTCGGCGGCCAGTCGGTCGCCCAGATCGTTGGACTCGCCGCACTTCACCCGGTCCGCCGCCGCGAGCGCGTGCGTGCGGATGGCCTCGTGGGCCTTCTGCCGATCCGCCCCGGCCTTGGCCGCGGCCATGAGCAGGTCCTCGGTGGCCAGGAAGGGCAGCTCCTGCTGCAGACGGGCCGCGATGGCCGCGGGATGCACCACCAGCCCGCCGAGCACGTCGGTCATCACCTCGACGGCCGCGTCGAGCGAAAGGAACGCTTCGGGCAGGGCCAGGCGGCGTGCGCTGGAATCGTCCAGCGTGCGTTCGAGCCACTGCTCCGCGGCCGTGTCGAGCGCGACCGGCGCCAGCCCCATGACGAAGCGAGCCAGGCCGGTGGCCCGCTCGCACCGCATGGGGTTCCTCTTGTAGGGCATGGCGCTGCTGCCGATCTGCTCCTTCTCGAACGGCTCCTCCACCTCGCGAAGGTTCGCCAGCAGCCGAAGATCGTTCGCGCACTTGTGGATGGCCGCCGCGGCCACCGCGAGTGAACCCAGCACGGCGGCGTCGAAGCCTCGCGGGTAGGTCTGTCCGCACACGGGCCAGGTGCCCTCCTCGGGCCAGCCCAGCCTTCGGCACACGCCACGCTCCAGGGCATCCACCTTCGCCGCGTCCCCGAGCAGCGCCATGAAGCTGAACTGCGTGCCGGTGGCGCCGCGAAGTCCCTTCAGCCGCACCTGCGCCAGACGCGCTTCCAGGTCCTGGAGCGCGAAGGCGAAATCCTGGCCCCAGAGCGCCGCCCGCTTGCCCACGGTCACGGGCTGGGCGGGCTGGTAGTGCGTGAAGCCCAGGCAGGGCAGCGCGCGGTGCGTGGCGGCGAAGGTGGCGGCTCGGTCCACCAGCCGGGCCATGCCGGCCACCAGCTGCTGCAGGGCCTCGCGAAGCAGCATGGCGTCCGCGTTGCAGACCACGTCCTGGCTGGTCATGCCCAGGTGGATCACGCCGGCGGCGGCCGGGGCGGCCTCGCCGAAGGCGTGCACGTGGGCCATCACGTCGTGACGGAGACGGGCTTCGTGCCGCGCCGCGGAGGCGAAGTCGATGCGATCCAGGTTGGACTGCATCTGGGCGAGCGCCTCCTCCGGAACGGGAAGGCCCAGCGCCCGCTGCTCCTGCGCCACGGCCAGCCAGATGCGGCGCCACAGGCCCACGCGGTGCGCGTCGCTCCAGGTCCGACGCATCGACTCGCTCGCCCACCGGGTGGACAAGGCGCTCTGCCAGTGCGTCGCCGCGGCGGATGCGTCGCTCACGGCGCGATGGTAGCGGGGGTCTTGCGGCCCACCCGCGGCTCGGTGCCCGCGAGCAGGCGACCGATGTTGGCCCGGTGCGTGGCCATGACCATCGCCGCCAGCACGGCGGTGGTGCCCACGGGCCACCAAGGCGACCCTGGGTCGCCGGCGGCGGGCCAGGGCAGCAGCAGCCCGCACCACAGGGGCAGCGACCACGCCGCCGCCATGCTCGACAGGCTCACGATGCGGCTGAACTTCATGAGCGCGATCCAG
Source organism: uncultured bacterium (assembly GCA_903861235.1). Taxonomy (GTDB): domain Bacteria; phylum Planctomycetota; class Phycisphaerae; order Phycisphaerales; family SM1A02; genus SYAC01. The sequence goes on from CAIOTP010000300.1 coordinate 6,306, forward strand.
GTGCCCAGGGCCAGCAGCGTGGGCCAGGTGAGCACCGGCCACATGGCCACCATGGCGCCGAAGCCCGTGGCCACGCCCTTGCCGCCCTTGAAGCCGATCCACGGGCTGAACACGTGGCCCAGCAGCGACGCGAAGACCACGGCGATCCAGCCCAGGAATTGGGCCGGCGGCATGGCCGTGACGGGCCTGCTCCACAGCCCCGTGAGCATGCCGGCCACGATCACGGGCGCCGCGCCCTTGGCCGCGTCCAGCGCGAAGCAGAGGAAGCCCCACCCGCGGCCCAGCGCCCGGCCCACGTTGGTGGCGCCCACGTTGCCGCTGCCCACCTGGCGAAGATCCACGCCGTGCGCCCTGGCCAGGATCACGCCGAAGGGCACGCTGCCGCAGAGGAAGCCCAGGAGCGGGAGCAGGACCCACGACAGCCAGGGTGGATTCATGCGGCGGATGCTAGCGGTCAACCGGCGCGCGCCGTGCGTTCACCGGGAGGACAGCAGTCGCGTGCACGCGTGCATCACGTCGGCGGTGCCGATGCGGTCCATGCCGCAGAAGCGGGCCACGCGGTCGGCCACCACGCCCTCGGGCAGGAAGGGCTCGGCGAGCAGCTGGATCTCGCGGCCCATGGCTGGGGTCTCGTGCAGCACGGTCCACCGCGGATCGGTGGGTCCGAACAGGCTCACACAGCGGGTTCCCAGGCCTGCCGCCAGATGTCGCGGACCGGTGTCGTTGGTGACCAGAAGGTCCGCCGCCGCCAGGGCGCCCTTGAGGGAGCCGAGCGTGACGCCATGGTCGATCAGGTTCACGGTGCCCTCGCCCGCGGTGGAGACCACGCTTCGCACCAGTTCGGCCTCCGCGGGCCCGCCGGTCACCGCCACCGATCCGCGCGTGGTGGAGACGAGCGATCGAGCCAGGGCGGCGAAGCGGTCGGCCGGCCAGCGCTTGTCCGGACGGTTCGCGCCCGGGTTCAGCAGCACGATCGGCCGGGGAAGTCCGGCGAGCAGTCGCCGCCCCGCCTCGGCCTGCTCCGGCGAGCACGCCAGGCGGACCACGCGGTCCTGCACCGGCCGCTGCAGCGCCCAGGCCGCCAGGTCCGCGTACCAGTCCACCGCGGAGCGGGGTCGTTCGTCACGGGGCGCCGGCAACGCGTGACTGAGCATCCAGCTGCGGCCATCACGACCCCAGCCCAGGCGAAGCGGCGCGCCGGTGGCCAGCGCGAAGATGGCGCTGCGGGGGCTGTTGGGCAGCAGCAGCACCGCGTCGAAGCGCATCGCGCGGAAGCGGGCGCTTCCGGTCAGCGGTCCGAGCCAACCGCGCATGTCGTGCGTGTGGAAGCCGTCGAAGAGCGGCAGGCCCTCGAGCACGGCCTGAAGTCCCGGCCGTCCGACCAGTTCGATGCGGGTCTCCGCCAGGGTGGATCGCAACGCCCGCAGGCAGGGCGTGGCCATGACGGCGTCCCCCACCCACGAGGGCAGCACCACCAGCAGCTTCCGGGCGTCGTGCAGCGCCGATCTCATTCGCCGGCCCAGAGTGAACCCGATCCGCCTCGGGTCCGCCACCAGGCCATGGTGACCCGGCGCCACTCCGCGGCGAAGCCCAGGGCCACCACCTCGCCACCCTCCACGGTGGCGGTCACGCTGTCGGCGGTCCAGTCCAGTCCCACCAGCCGGACACCGGTCCGCTCCCCGAGGCCGTGGGCGGAGGCCTCCAGAGCCGCTCGCAGGTCACGATCCGCCAGGATGCCGTGATCCGCGGCATGCAGCGTGACCACCCCCGCGACCACCTGCGGCGCGTCCTCGTGCAGGATGCGACGGGCGGCCGCGTGGAGGTCCGGGGCGAAGAAGTCCGCCACGCTGGCCGCATGGGCCTGCCCGATCAGCACGCTTCGGCAGCCGGCCGCCGCACCGGCCTGGGCGTCGCGCTCCTGATCGCCCACCATCCAGCTTCGCTCCAGATCGATGGCGTGCTCGGAAGCGGCGGCCAGCAGCATGCCCGGCTGCGGCTTGCGCCACGGGTGCTCGCGCCGATATCGATCCACCGAGCCCTGCGGATGGAAGGGGCAGAAGTAGAAGGCGGCGATGACGCGAGGCAGGCCGGTGGCCTGCCGCAGCACCTGCTCCAGGCGATCGTGCGTGGCGAGCACGGCGGCCTCGTCGTACATGCCGCGCGCCACGCCGCCCTGGTTGGTGACCACCACCAGCGGGTAGCCCGCCTGGTGCAGCAGGCGCACGCCGGAGGCCGCGTGCGGCAGCAGCTCCACCCGATCCGGGTCACCCAGGTCGCCGTCGTTCAGGATGAGCGTGCCGTCGCGGTCCAGGAAGACCGCCGCCTTCGCGGGGGCGGCGGGGCCACCTCCCGCGGAGCCACTCACACCACCACCGCAGGTTGAGCCGAGGGGTAGTGGCTGTGCGGCACGCCGTCGCCGAAGCTGATGCCGATGGCGCGGCCCGCCGAGATCAGCGGATGATCCTCGGGCACCAGACGCTGCTTGCCCGCGGCGTGCAGCAGGTCCACGTCACCGAAGATGTTGTTCTGACGCACGACCATGCGGTTGCGGCCGCCGGTCATCAGGGTCTGGATGGCGTGGTAGCCGAAGTGCGTGGCCAGGATGCGGTCGGCCGGAATGGGCGTTCCACCGCGCTGGATGTGCCCGAGCACGGTGGTGCGCGTCTCCACGCGGCACATCTTGGCGATGCCGTCGGCCACGCGCTGGCCGATGCCGCCCAGACGGATGGGATCCGGACTGTTGTGCACCGTGCGGGCCACCACCTGCTCGCCGCCCCGCATGCGGGCCCCCTCGGCCACCGCCACGATGGCGAAGCCCGGGCCCTTGGTCATGCGCGCGTCGATGAATTCGGCCACCGATTCCATCTCGAAGGGGATCTCCGGGAGCAGGATCACGTCGCTGCCGCTGGCGATGCCTGCGGTCAGGGTGATCCAGCCGGCGTTGCGTCCCATGAGCTCGCAGACCATCACGCGGTGATGGCTGTCCGCGGTGCTGTGCAGCTTGTCGAGCGCCTCGGTGGCGGTGTTGACCGCGGTGAGGAAGCCGAAGCTGATCTCGGTGCCGACGATGTCGTTGTCGATCGTCTTGGGCACGCCGATGATGTTCAGGCCCTTCTCCACCAGCGAGCTGGCGGCGGCCATGGTGCCGTCGCCGCCGATCACGATGATCGCGTCGAGGCGGTGGCGGCGGGCCACCTCCACGCAGCGGTCGGTCACGTCGCGGTAGACCGGATTGCCCTCGTGATCGTCGCCCACGTGATAGCGGCGCGGGTTGCAGCGGTTGTTGCTGCCCAGCACCGTGCCGCCGCGCACCAGGATGCCCGAGACGTCCTTGGTGCTCAGGGGGTGGACCCGATCGTCGATCAGGCCCTGGAAACCGTCCTCGATCCCGGCCACCTCGATGCCGTGCTGCAGGATCGCCGTCTTGACCACGGCTCGGATGACGGCGTTCAGTCCGGGGCAGTCGCCACCGCCGGTGAGCACGCCGATGCGTCGGATGTTGGACGGAGGACTCATCATGGGCAGTCCCGAATTCTAGCGGGCCCCTGAGGCGAATCCATCGCCTGCGTCGCGTGGGGCTCCACTACCATCCGCCCGATGGCCGCCGATCAGCCGAAGAAGGAACCCGACGCCCCGCCCGCCGAGGAGCATCCCTCGGTGCTGGAGGCGGCCCGTCGCGCCAAGCTGGAGCGGTTCCGGGCGGAGCTGAACATCGAGCCCTTCGGAGGCCGGGTGGAGGGGCTGGTGTCGCTGGGCGAGGCCCGCGGCGCCTTCCGCGAGGATCTGCAGGTGGCCGCCGACGCCGAGGCCGCGAAGTCCAAGGCCGATCCGGCCCACGTGACCACGGAGCCCCGTCCGGTGCGGCGTGTGGCCGGCCGTGTGGTGCAGCACCGCGACCTCGGCAAGCTCGTCTTCGTCTGGCTTCGCGACCACACGGGGGACCTGCAGGTGTCCATCAGCAAGGCCAACGTGTCGCCGAGCGAGTTCGAGCTGGCGAAGGCGATCGACTACGGCGACATCGTGAGCGCGGAAGGGCCGGTCGGCCGCACCAACAAGGGCGAGGTCTGCGTGTGGGCGAAGTCGCTCACGCTGCAGTGCAAGAGCCTGGCGCCGCCGCCAGGCAAGTGGCACGGGCTGGAGGACGCGGAGACACGCTATCGCCGCCGCTACGTGGACATGTGGGCCACGCCGCGGACCATGGCCACCTTCGCGGCCCGAAGCCGCATCGTGAGCCTGGTGCGCCGCTTCATGGAGGCCCGTGGCTTCCAGGAGGTGGAGACGCCGATGATGCAGCCGCTGGCGGGTGGAGCGGCCGCTCGGCCCTTCGTCACCCGGCACAACGCGCTCGACATGGAGCTGTTCATGCGCGTGGCGCCGGAGCTCTACCTGAAGCGGCTGCTCGTGGGCGGCATGCCCAAGGTCTTCGAGATCAACCGCAACTTCCGCAACGAGGGCGTGGACCGCAGCCACAACCCCGAGTTCACCGCCATGGAG
>CAIOTP010000301.1 GCA_903861235.1 uncultured bacterium
CCTGGAGTCCGGGCGGATCAACCGCGCCGTGCTCCGGTCGCTCGCGGCGGGGCGCCTGGATGGGCCCGCACAGACGCTGGCGCTGCTGCGAGCTCGGCGTGCCCTCCGCGAGGGCGCGGAGCAGGTCTACGGCGTGCGCTGCAAGGCTCAGATGGGTACCTACGTGATCGGGCCTGCCCAGGCCGAAGGCTGGGTCGACATCGTGACGCTCATGGAGTACTCAGGCCTCCAACGCCAACGCCCTGGCCCCATGGTGGCCGTGAAGGCGGTCAATCGCATGTGGCACCCCAGTTGGAAGGAGAGCCGCACGAGCACGCCACTGGGGGCGGACTCGAGTCACGGTGGCCTGATGACCGAGCTGTCCTCCCCCGACGCACGGGAGCGACACCTTCGCCTGAAGACAGGGGACGGCAAGACCGTGATCCATTTCGAGGCGGGCGGCACGGAGGCGCTGGATCCCGTGAACCTGGTGTTCGGGGAGCATCTCGAGCGGGGCGGCACCGTGGGCACTGCCGACGAACTGGTGGACCTGCTTCTGGGCGTGCACGTGCCGAGCGAGTTCTGCGTGTTCGAAGCCTGGACGCACCGGTCGATTCGCCGACTCACGGATCCGGTGGCCTCGCTCCAGGGTTCGCTCAACCCCATGGGGACCTTTGCGGACATGATCGGCGTTTCGCCTCTGCCGCTGGAGGCGCAGGCCCGCGAGATCGACGGCGAGGCACTTCCCCGCGGTCTTCGCGCGGCCGGCAAGATCCATGCGGAGGCGTTGGAGCGAGCCGCCAAGGTGCTTGGCGGCTCGATGAAGGACTTTGTCGGGTTCCGGGTGGTGGTGCCCGACGCACCTGTGGGCTCGCGCGTGCACCTGCGATGGCGCATGTGAGGCCCGGGCCGGCGACCATGCGTGATCGTCTCTAGACTGCCGCCCGTGCTCGAATCGCCCGTCTCGCTGCTCGATCTGTTCGTGGTGCTCGCCGCCTGCACGCTGGTGGTGGTGCTGCTGGGCGTGGCGCGGCGATTGCCCGTGCCCTCGGTGGTCGCGGAGATCCTGATCGGCATCCTGATCGGACCTTCCGTGCTGGGCTGGGCGCACCCGAAGGACTGGGTGATCCGCGTGCTGGCGAACTTCGGCATGGCTTACCTGCTCTTCGTGGCGGGGCTGGAACTGGACCTGCGTGCCTTGATGCACCGGCGCCTGCGGACGCTGCTGCTGGGCTACGGTCTCACGCTGGGCATCGCCTTCGGATGCTGCTGGACCCTGCATGCCGCGGGTCTTTCCGACGCCCCCCTGTTCATCACCATCGCCGTGTCCGCCAGCGCCCTGGGCATTCTCACCCCGGTGCTCAAGGAGCGCGGCCTGCTCGACCGCCCGTTCGGACAGACGGTGTTCGGGGCGTGCGTGCTGGCGGAGGTGATGCCGATCACGCTGCTGTCGGTGTTCTACGCGACCGACCACGACACCCCGGCGCAGCAGCTGGGCCGGGTGCTGGGCATCGCGGCACTGGCCGCGGCCGTTGCCGCCGTGATGGCTTTCACCGCCAGAAGCCGCTGGATGAACGATCGCTTCCCACCCGACGAGCGGCCCACCACGCAGATCCGCATCCGCCAGACCATGCTGGTCCTGGTCGGACTGGTGGTGGCGGCGCATGGTGTGGGCGTGGAGGTGATCCTTGGCGCGCTGGCCGCCGGCGTGGTCGTTGGCGCGGTGCGCAAGCGCGACCAAAGCACCGAGATGTACTACGCCAAGATCGAGGCGATGGGCTTCGGCATGTTCATCCCGATCTTCTTCGTCTCGGTGGGCATGTGCTTCGACGTGCAGAGCCTGCTCGCTTCACCCGCCAACATGCTGAAGATCCCGGTGTTCCTGTCTCTGCTGCTGGTGGCACGCGGGCTGCCCGCCCTGCTGGCCTACGGCGGCCTCATGACGCTGCCCGAGCGTGTGGTGGCCGGCCTTTTCCAGGCCACCAACCTTTCGTTCATCGCCGCGGCCACGGCCACGGGCCTGAGGCTGGAGAAGATCTCGCCCGCCGACGCCTCGGCGCTGGTGGCCGCCGGCATGCTCTCGGTGATCGTGTATCCGCAGACGGCGATCTGGATCCTGAGGCGGGCGGGCCCAGGCGATCACGCGGCGGCCTGACCCCACGCCTGCGCAAGGCGCCGGCCGCGCGTTACCTTTGCCGCATGCAGACCCTTCTTGTTCTGGCGGAGCGCGTGGGGCGCGGCGAACACGAGCGAGGCGCCGCCTCGAACACCGTGGTGATCGTGGCGATTGCCGGTGCGGTCCTGCTGGCCATCATGGGGCGGCTGGTCACGCATGGCATGGACAGCGGCCGCATCCGCAAGTACGCGGAGAGCCAGGGCTGGGAACTGCTGGACTGCCAGTGGCGACTGCTGGGGCCAGGCTGGTTCGGGAGTCGGCGCGAACGGATCTATCAGATCATCTACCGCGATCGCGAGGGACGGACACACACCGCATTCGCGAAGACCTCGGCGATGGCCGGCGTGTACCTGACCGAAGACCGCGTGACGGACGGCGCCTCGACCTGATCGAGATCGGCCCGGTTCAGCCGCCGTTCATGCCGTGGCGCTGCGGCAGCCAGTTCCAGACCTTCGCGACGACCCATCCGGTGGCGAACCCCACGCCGGCCGTGACCGCCACCAGCATGACCGCGGTGCCGGCGGCGAACGGTGCGACCGTGTACGAAGGCTCGACGAAGTTGATGCGGAACATGAAGTCCGCCAGCGGCTGCGCCCAGCCCACCGCCACCATGAACGACCACAGCAGGTGCGTGCCGGCGAGCAGGATGGCGAGCGAGAGCCCCGCTCTCGCCGGCTGAACCATCATGACGGGCGCGGTGGCTTCGCGGCGAGCGGCGGGCATGGATTCCGACGGATGGGGAATGGTGCTCATGCCGGAAGCATGCGGCGCATCGGTCCGGCCGAACACGATCTCGGGCGAATCGGATCGAGCTCTCGCGGGCACGCGAGTCGCGAGGCGCGGCAGACACGCGGTCGGACGTGCTCAGGCCAGATCGAAGCGGTCGAGCATCATGACCTTGTTCCACGCCGCCACGAAGTCGTGCACGAACTTCTCCTTCGCGTCGTGGCAGGCGTAGACCTCGGACAGGGCCCGCAGCTGGGAGTTGGAGCCGAACACCAGGTCCACACGGCTCGCCGTGAAGCGGGCCTGACCGGTGGCGCGGTCACGGCCGTTGAACAGCTCCTCGTCGCCGCTGGCAGGCGTCCACTCGATGCCGATGTCCAGCACGTTCGCGAAGAAGTCGTTGGTGAGCCGGCCGGGCGTCCTGGTGAACACTCCCACGCTGGAGCCGTCGAAGTTGGCGCCCAGCACGCGCATGCCTCCCACCAGCACCGTCATCTCGGGAGCGGTCAGCGTGAGCAGGTCGGCCTTGTCCACGAGCAGGTGCTCGGCCCGCGTGGGCATGCCGTGCGCGAGCCAGTTGCGGAAGCCGTCGGCCACCGGCTGGAGCACCTTGAAGCTCTCGGCGTCGGTCTGCTCGGCCGTGGCGTCCGTGCGACCGGGCGTGAAGGGCACCGTCACTGTCACGCCGCCGTCCTTGGCCGCCTTCTCGACCGCGGCACAACCCGCGAGCACGATCAGGTCGGCCATGGAGAGCTGCTTTCGGCCCGCCGAGGCGTTGAATTCCTTCTGGATGCCCTCGAGGCCCTTCAGCACCAGGGCCAGGCCCGCGGGATTGTTCACGGCCCAGTCCTTCTGGGGCGCCAGGCGGATTCGGGCGCCATTGGCACCCCCACGCTTGTCCGTGCCGCGGAAGCTGCTGGCCGATGCCCACGCCGTGGTGACCAGCTGCGAAACGCTCAGCCCGCTGGCGAGCACCTTGGCCTTGAGCGCCGCGATGTCCTGGGCGTCGACCAGATCGTGCTTCACCGCCGGCACCGGATCCTGCCAGATCAGATCTTCCTTGGGCACCAGCGGGCCCAGGTAGCGTGACTTGGGGCCCATGTCACGGTGCGTCAGCTTGAACCAGGCCCGCGCGAAGGCGTCGGCGAACGCCGCCGAATCCTGGTGGAAGCGTCGCGACACCTTCTCGTACGCCGGATCCATGCGCAGCGACAGGTCGGTCGTGAGCATGACCGGAGCGTGGCGCTTCGCAGGGTCGTGCGCGTCCGGCACCAGCGTGGCAGCGGCAGGATCCGTGGGGATCCACTGGTGCGCACCGGCCGGGCTCCTGGTGAGCTTCCACTCGTACTTGAACAGCAGGTCGAAGTATCCGTTGTCCCACTTGGTGGGTGTGGCCGTCCAGGCTCCTTCCAGACCGCTGGTGATGGTGGCGGCGCCGTTGCCGGTGCCGTAGCTGTTCTTCCAGCCCAGGCCCATCTCCTGGAGCGCGGCACCCTCGGGCTCGCGACCCACGAACTTGCTCGGATCCGCCGCACCGTGGGTCTTGCCGAAGGTGTGACCGCCGGCGATCAACGCCACGGTCTCCTCGTCGTTCATGGCCATGCGTGCGAAGGTCTCGCGGATGTCGCGGGCGGCCGCGATCGGATCCGGATTGCCGCCGGGTCCCTCGGGATTCACGTAGATCAGGCCCATCTGCACCGCGGCCAGGGGGTTCTCCAGCACGCGGTCGCCCTCGTATCGCTTGTCGGCCAGCCACTGCCGCTCACTGCCCCCATAGGTGGTGTCGGGCTCCCACAGATCCTCGCGACCGCCGCCAAAGCCGAAGGTCCGGAAGCCCATGGAGTCCAGGGCCTCGTTGCCGGCCAGGATCATGAGGTCGCCCCAGGAGAGCCTGCGACCGTGCTTCTGCTTGATCGGCCAGAGCAGGCGCCGCGCCTTGTCCAGGTTGGCGTTGTCCGGCCAGCTGTTGAGCGGCGCAAAGCGCTGCATGCCCGAGCCTCCACCGCCCCGGCCGTCGCTCACGCGATAGGTGCCCGCGCTGTGCCAGGCCATGCGGATGAAGAACGGCCCGTAGTGGCCCCAGTCCGCGGGCCACCAAGGCTGGGAATCCGTCATCAGGGTGCGCAGGTCACGCCGGACGGCTTCCAGATCGAGTTGCTTGAATTCCGTGCGGTAGCTGAATCCGCCGCCCATGGGATCGCTCTTCGGGCTGTTGCGGGCGAGCGGGGTCAGGTCGAGCTGGTTGGGCCACCAGGTGCGGTTGGTGGCACCCTCGACCGTGCTCCGCTGGAACGATCCCGAGAACGGACACTTGGTGGCGGCAGTGCTCATGGTCTTCTCTCCTGAAATGCGGCGTTTGTGAACGGGGAGCCTAGCACGACGGAGGGGCCGGAGTCGACGTGTTCGGCTATCTTGGTCCTCTCACGAGTTCGCCATTCCAATCCCAGGAAGGAAGTCCCGATGCCCCAGAACACGATCAAGGAAACCCTGGACAAGTTCGACCTCCGAGAGGCCGACTTCAAGCGGATCCGCGCCGTGGCCCCCATGCTCATGGAGCAGCTCGACGGCTTCATCGGTGACTTCTACGAGTGGATGGCGAAGCACCGCGAGTTCAAGGTCTTCTTCGGCACCAACCCCGCCCGCCTGGAGCGGGTGAAGCAGCTGCAGCGCGCCAACTGGGACACCTTCCTGCAAGCCGACATCAACGAGGCGTGGATCGATGCCCGTCGCCATGTGGGCGCCGTGCACGCCAACATCGATCTGCCCAACGAGATCTACTTCGCCGGCATGGCGGTCTCCAACAACCTGATGGCGGACCGCATCCGCGGGCTGGGAAAGGTCGTGAAGGATCCCGAGGAGACGGTCAAGTCCATCACCAAGCTGATGTACCTGGACGCCTGCATCGTGATCGACGAGATCGCCCGGATCAACCGTGAGAAGATCTCCGCCAGCGCGAAGGCGCTCATGGAGATGTCGACCCCGGTCACCCCGATCTGGGAAGGCATCCTGCTGCTGCCGCTGCTGGGCATCCTGGATTCGCAGCGCACGCAGGACGTGATGAACAAGACGCTCGGCAAGATCGCGGAGACACGCGCCAAGGCACTGGTGCTCGACATCAGCGGCGTGAGCGCCATGGACACCGCGGTGGCCAATCAGCTGCTGAAGATCACCAAGGCCACCCAGCTCATGGGCTGCGAGACCATCCTCTCCGGCCTGTCTCCCGCCATCGCCCGCACGCTGGTGGAACTGGGCGTGAACATCGGCGAAGTGCGGACCACCGCCACCCTGCGAGACTCGTTCGAGTTGGCGCTTCGCGCGGTGGGCGGCGACCGTCGCCCGACGCAGAGCACCTGAGCCGGGGACGTTCCCGTGTCTTCCTCCTCCACCACGTCCGTCACCGGCACCCGGGTGGAGGACTGCCTGGTGGTCACGGTGAGCCGTGACCTGGGTGGTGGCACGCTGGACGCCGTCCGACAGGTCATGCTCGAGGGCGTGCAGCGGGATGGCGCCGCCTCGGTGATCGTGGACACCTCCGGCGTTCCCTTCATGGACTCGCACGAGTTCGTCGCCCTGCGTCGCGTGATGCACATGGCCGAGCTGCTGGGAGCCAGGTGCGTCCTGGTGGGCCTGCAGCCGGGCATCATCGTGCACCTGATGGCCTCCGACACCCCCGTGGACGGGCTTCGAGCGATGCTGGGACTGGACGAAGCCCTGCAGGTCCTGAAAGGTCATGGCAGGACGCCCCGTGACTGATTCGTCCACACGCATGGTCTCCTTCACGGTGCGCGACCAGGCCGACCTGCTCGTCGGGCTTCGCCGCCTGCAGGAACAAGGCGTGCTCTCGGAAGCGAACGAGGTGGAGCGGAGCCTGGTGGTGACCATGATCTCGGAGCTGGCCACCAACATCATGAAGTACGCCGGTCACGGCACCCTGCGGGTGGCACGCGTGAAGCAGGCCGAGTCCGTCGACATCGAGATCTGGGCCCAGGACCAGGGCCCCGGCATCGAGAGCGTGGACCGGGCCATGCGCGACCACTTCACCACGGGAAACACGCTGGGGCTGGGACTTCCCGGGGTTCGCCGCATGGCGGATCACTTCGAGATCCAGTCCGCGCCTGGCGAAGGCACGCAGGTCCACGCACGGCGCCGTGTCGCGGGTCGGCGCGCGGACCGTGCGGTCCGTACCGGGCTCGCGCCCGCCTCGCCCGCCCCGCTGCCGGCGGCGAGATCCGCCGCCCAGTGGGAAATCGGCCTCAGCACGCGTCCCATGCCCGGCGAACGGGCCTGTGGAGATCTTGCCATGGCGCTGGAGCTGGAGAACGGCCTGCTGCTCGCCATGATCGACGGCACCGGGCACGGCGCACGCGGGCAGGCTGCGGCGGAGCGGATGCAGGGCTGTCTGGAGACCACCGCTCGCAGCGAGCTTCGCGACACCCTCGAGGCCGCCCATCAGGCGCTGCAGGGCACCGCGGGCGCGGCGGCGGGACTTCTCTTCGTGGCCCCCCACCTTCGACACGCGCGATACGCCGGCGTGGGCAACACCGGCATCTGTCGACGGAACGGCCGGCCCTGGCGACCCGTGTCACGCGACGGGGTGCTGGGCCAGCGGCTTCCCCGCGTGTTGGAACAGGGCACGGAAATGGAGCGCGACGACCTGGTCGTGCTGTGGACCGACGGGCTCTCCGGCATGCCGGAGGCGTTGACGCCACGCGATGCCCTTCGACCAGCCCAGGATCTGGCCGACATGCTGGTGCGCACGCAGGGCAAGCCGCACGACGACGCCGGGTGCGTCGTGCTGAGGTGGAGGTCCTGATGCATCTGGCCAGCCTGCCGCTTCGGAAGGCCCAGGACGTGGAGAGCACTCGTGCCAAGGTGCACGAGTGCATGCTGCTGCTCACCCGCAGTCCGCAGGCGGCGGCGCAGGCGGCCAGCGACCTGAGCGAGACGGTCCGGCACCTGATCGCCGGCGGGCCTGCCCGCATGGAGGTCTCCATCGGCAGGATCGGCGAGCAGCGCACGCTGAAGTGCACCATGGTGAGCGGAACGCAGCCGGGGCCCGGTCTCGAAGCCACGCCCGACGACGAGCGACACTGGAGGGTGCTTCGGGAGTACCGCGCCGGCACCAGCTGGGTGCCGCACGCGACGCTGGACCGGCTGAGCGAAGTGCTGGCCATGAAGAGTCACCAGGAGCTGCTGGAGGAGAACCTCAGGCTTCTGCACGACAAGACGACGGCGCTGAATCGGCTCTCGCTTGCGCTGAGCACGGTGCAGGACGTGGACACGCTGCTGGTGCGGCTGCTGAACGAGGCCGGCCAGGCGTTCTGCTGCGAGGCCGGCAGCATCCTGCTGGCCGAGGACGGAGGACTCACCTTCCGCCACGCCCTGAACGCCGAACAGGATGGTTCCGACCGACTGCTGGTGCGGCCGGACGCGCCCACGCGCCTGCCGATCGACCGGGAGAGCATGGCGGGCACGGCCGCGCTGGACGGCCTCGTGGTGGTGAAGGACGCCTACGAGATTCCGGAGACTGAGACTTTCCGATTCAACCCGGCCATGGACCGGATGACAGGACTGCGCACCCGCGCGGTCATCTCGGTGGCGCTTCGGAGCAACCACGACGAGCTGCTCGGAGTGCTGCAGCTCATCAACCCGCGCGATCCGGACACGATGCGCGCGATCGAGTTCTCGAAGGAGGACCAGGCGCTGGCCATGAACTTCGCGAGCCTGGCCGCCGTTGCTCTGGAGCGGTCGAACCTGACTCGCACGCTGGTGCTGCGGATCATGGGCATTGCGGAGCTGCACGACCCGGAGGAGACCGGCGCCCACATCCGCCGCGTGTCGCAGGTGGCCTGCCGCCTCTTCGTGGCCTGGGCCAAGCGCCGGGGCTGGATCGAGGAACGGATCCTGAAGGAACTGGACACGCTCAGGCCGGCGGCCATGCTGCATGACGTGGGCAAGGTGGGCATCACGGACACCATCCTGAAGAAGAAGGGACCCCTCGAGCACGACCAGCGCGAGGTGATGAAGACGCACACCATCATCGGTGCCATGGCGGCGCTGAAGGGGCAGCGCACGGCGTTCGACACGGCGGTGCGGGAAGTCACGCTCTATCACCACTCGCGGTGGGACGGCGAGGGATACCCCACGCACGATCAGATCGTGCAGACGCTGGGCACGCTGGGTCTGGAGACCTCGGGCATCCCGCAACCTCGGGGCGAGGGCATCCCGCTTTCGGGCCGTCTCGTCGCCGTGGCCGACGTGTTCGACGCGCTCATGTCCCGCCGCGCCTACAAGGAGGCGTGGAAGCCCGAGGACGTGCGGGCGGAGTTCGAGCGGAGCGCCGGCACCCACTTCGACCCCGAACTGGTCGAGTTGCTGGTCGCCGACTTCGACTCGTTCTGCCAGATCCACAGCGCCATCTCGGACTGAATCCCGGCGCGGGACGCTTGGGAGTCGGGGGCCGGACTGGGTAGGCTTTCCGCGTGGCGGTGCCAGGCAGCATCCAGGTGATCGTGGCGTGGCCAGGGCAGTCCCTGAGCGTCTCGGCCACACCTGGGCGAACCCTCACGATCGGGCGCGATCCACAGTGCGACGTGGTGATCCCGGTTCCCACGGTGTCCCGGCAGCATCTGCAGCTGCAGCACCGAGGTGGCCACTGGATGGCGACCGATCTGGGCAGCACGGTGGGCACCCGGCG
>CAIOTP010000302.1 GCA_903861235.1 uncultured bacterium
GAGGCGGCAACCGTCTGGACCACGCCGCGCAGGGGCGACCAGAGCAGGACGGCCTGGGTGGCGGTCCAGAACCACGGCAGGAGGAAGAGGGCGGCGGCCGCGTACCATTGGGCGGCATAGGTGCCCTCCCGTTTGCGGCCGGCCCACGCCAGCACGCCCGGCAGCGCCATCGCGCAGAAGGCGGCGACCAGCACCGGTTGCACGGCGCGGGGCAATTGCAGGCCCGCGAAGCCGGTCATCGACCCGGTGGCGATCCCGACCAGCCCGCCGAGCAGGCCGAGGTTCCAGAACACGGTCCCCACCACGGCCCAATTGAGGGCGCGGAGCGGGTGGCCACCGAGGCGGCCGAGAATCCAGAGGCCCAGGCCGACGCCGGCGTTGCCCGCCCAGCCGTACAGGAAAGCGGTTTCCCGCAAGGCCTGCGCCCGGCCGTGCGTGAGGGCGGAGCAATCCGCGAGGAACGAGGGGGTGTGCAGCTGGATGGCGGTCACCAGCGCCAGCAGGCTGCTGAGCACCAGCCACACCAGCGCGGAGCCGGCCAGGAGGGTCAGCGGCCAGCGCGCGGCGGGATCCGCAGGGCTGGCCTCCGCCGCGGAGGCTTGGGTCGGGGAATGAGACATCTCGGTCGGAGGTTGGCGGGCGGTTATTTCTTCGCTCCGTACTGCTTGACGGTGAGCTCCATCGCGCGTTCCAGCGGCAGCTGGACCACGCCCTTGTCCTTGTCGATCCAGGCGTAGCTGGTGGCCTGGGTGGCCTCGGCGGCCCGCAGGTCCACGAGGGCCTTGCGGCGGGCCTCGGCGGTCGCGCGCCATTCCTGGTCCTTCGGCAAGGCCTCCGGAGCCGCGTTGTAGGCGGTGGCCGGGGCCGGACGGAAGAAGTACCGCACGGTGAAGAAGAAGGCCGAGAACACCCCGAGGAGCAGGATGATCGTGAAGAGCGAAACCGGCCGGGCCGGACTGACGCGCGGGTCACTCATGGTGGGTAAGGCTTTCGCCGATGCGCGGATCGCGGATCGGGATGAGTTTGGCGGTGCCGAAGCTGCGCAGGTAGGCCCACACGCAGACCCCGCCCACCCCGACCACGGAGGTCAGGATCCAGACGAGGTTCATCGAGAACAGCGGCAGGGCATCGCCGTGCGAATCCTTCAGCGCCGGCATGATGTTGTAGCAGAGGTCCAGCAGGATCACCGCCAGGATCCAGATCGCGATGCGACGCAGGATGTGGGGGGTGACCTTGAACCGGTAGGACAACAGGAAGAAGAACGGGATGAAGAAGTGGCCGAACAGGATCCCGAAGATGCCGATCCACTTCCACTGGTTCGAGGCCCCGTCGTGATTGATCTCACGCAGGTTGTACCAGAACGTCTCCTCCGGCACGTTCGCGTTCCAGATCAGGAAGTACTGGGAGAACGTGACGTACGCCCAGAAGACCGTGAAGGCGAGCATCAGCATCCCGATGCTGTGGAAATGGTTCGTGTTCAGGATGCCCTTGTAATCCCCGCGCTGCCAGAGCCAGACCATGATGATCACCCCGAAGGACAGGGCGCCCCGGACGCAGTTGGCGAAGAACCAGACGCCGTACATCGTCGAAAACCAGTGATACTCGAGGGACTTGATCCAATAGATCGCGGCAAAGGTCAGCGTCAGGGCCGCAATCGGGAGGCCGAGGGCCGCCGTCACCCGGTTATGGCGGGTCCAGCCGAGGGAGCCGTCCTGATCCTGCGTGAAGGACGCCCGGCGGAGCCGGGACGAGAGCCAGATCCAGCTGGCGAAGAACGCCACGGTCATCCCGAGGAACATCCCGGGATTCAGGAAGGCCGCCTTCTTCAGGTAGAGCGGGTCGTGGCCGACGGTGTGGCCGCCGTGCATCTCGTGGTTCAGGTCCAGCCAGGGCCAGATCAAATCGCGATCGTACAGGAACGAGGCGAGCACCAAGGGCAGGAACAGCAGGCCGAGCCACTTGAAGGCGGCGAGGCCGTGCTCGAACTGGCGGCGGATGACCGTGGACCAGGAGGCGTCGAAGATGTGGTGGATCAGCACCAGCAGCAGCATCCCGATGGCGAGGGCGGTCCAGTAGGTGACGCCGACCAGCCAGGAATGGGCGACGACCTTGGCGCCGGAAACGAACAGTCCCAGGGCGGTGAGGGCGATCCCGGCGAGGCCGAAGGTCAGCGCCTTGCTCGCCGCCGGGGCGGTCGAGGCGGGGGCGGCGGACAGGGCCGCGGGGGCGGAGGCAGCGTGGGAACTCATTGGAGGCCGAGGGCTTTCTTACCCGCCGCGTCGGTGACGTCGGCAACGGTTCCCTGTTGGGCGCGCTGCAGGGCGCGCACATAGGCGACCACCGCCCACCGGTCCTCGGGGGTCAGCTTGTCGGCATAGGACATCATCGTGTTCTTGCCGAGCGTGATGGTCTGGTAGAGCTCCCCGTCGGGCTGGGCCCGGAGGCGCGGGTCGTGGTACGAGGGCGTGGCGCCCATCCCGTACTTCTTGGTGATGCCGTTGCCGTCGCCGAGGGCGCCGTGGCAGGGGGCGCAATAGATCTGGTACTGGGTGCGGCCCCGCTCGAGGAAGGCGCCGTCCACCGCGAGTGAGGCGGGCATCCCGGCGGCAAAGCCGCCGCCCGCGACCTTGCCGTGGTGCAGGTGCAGGTCATCGCGCACCATCCCGCGCGCGACCGTGCGGGGCGGCGGCGTGCGATCAGAGCCACCGTCCGCGAAGAAGTTGCTGGCCGACTGCGGACGGTGCTTGGGCTGCACTTCCATCCCAGGGAAGGCCCAGTCCGGCCACTGGTCGAGCGGCGGGAGGGTGAAGAGCTGGCCGCGGAAGCCCAGGATCGAGACTCCGAGCACGCAGAGGAA
>CAIOTP010000303.1 GCA_903861235.1 uncultured bacterium
TGGTCACGAACGCCGCCCAGGGCCATCCGCTCCAGCGATCGCCGCACCACTTCCGCGGCGGCCCGGTCGTCGGCGCGGCCCTGCAGGAAGCGGAGCAACGAGGGCTGCGGGAACTTGGGCGCTCCGCCGAAGCCGCCGTGCACACGGTCGTGGAAGCCGAGCAGCGCCTGCGTGGCCAGCGTGTCCACGCGCTCGTCCAGTGGCCGACGCTCCGCGGCGATCTCCATCTCCCTGCCCACCAGACGGCCCATCTCCTCGGCCTGCGCCTCCACCTTCTCCCGATGGTCGCGCCAGGCGAGCGCCATCCGCTGCAGCAGTTCCGGAAAGGAGACCCGACCATGCGCGGGCCGCGGAGGGAAGTAGGTGCCCGCGAAGAAGGGCTTCAGCGACCGGGGCTCCAGGAAGACGTGCAGCGGCCATCCGCCGCTCGGCCGGCCTTCGGTGATGGCGGTGAACACCTGGCAGGCCTGCATCCAGAGCGCGTCCAGGTCGGGCCGCTCCTCCCGATCCACCTTCACGCAGGTGAACAGCCGCCCCATCAGGCCGCCGATGCCCGGGTCCTCGAAGCTCTCGTGCGCCATCACGTGGCACCAGTGGCATGTGCTGTAGCCCACGCTCACCAGCAGCGGCCGGTCATGGCGGCGAGCGTCCGCGATCGCCGCATCGCCCCACGGCCACCAGGGCACGGGGTTGCCGGCATGCTGCCGCAGGTAGGCGCTGGGCTCCGCCGCGAGGCGGTTCTCCCCCTCGCCCTGTTCGGCCGGAGACATGCCTAGAGCACCCGCGTGGCGCGCGGGTAGCTGCCCAGCGACTGGATGGAAGCCACGTGCGCCTGCGCGCGGGTCAGAGCCCGCTTCACGCGGTCGTCGGTCTCGTGCGCGTTCACGTCCACGAAGAAGGTGTAGCTGAAGTTCTCGCGGCGGCTCGGCCGCTTGTCCAGGTGGCCCAGGTTCAGGCCCTCGTCGCGGAAGGCCACCAGCACGTCCACCAGTGCGCCAGGCCGGTCTGCGGTGGTGAACATGAGCGTGGTGCGGTCGTCGCCGCTGGGCTGCGCACCTTCGCGGCCCAGGACCAGGAAGCGGGTGACGTTGTTGGGCCGGTCCTCGATCCCCTCGAAGAGCACGTTGAGGCCGAACACCTGTCCGGCCAGCGCTCCGCCGATCGCCGCCGTGGCGGGATCGCGCAGCGCCTCCTCCGCGGCGGCGGCGGTGCTCGACATGGGCACCAGCTGCACGCCCGGGAAACGCCGCTGCAGCCACCGCCGGCACTGCGTGAACACCTCGCCGCGCGAGGCGATGCGCCGGATCCCCTCCGGCGGTCCGGAGCCCAGCAGGCACTGCTTCACCAGGATCATGGTCTCGGCGCAGATGCGCACGCTGAACTCCTGGAACGCGTCCAGGGTGTCCAGGATGGCGCCGCCGATGGCGTTCTCGTAGGGCACCAGCCCGTGATGACAGCGCCCCTTCTGCACCTCCTCGAAGACGGCGTCGATCCCCTCCAGCTCGGCCATCTCCACGCTGCTGCCGAAGTGCCGCACCGCGGCCAGATGGCTGAAGGTGCCCTTGGGGCCCAGGAAGCCCACGCGCAGCGGCAACTCCAGTCCGAAGGAGCCGCTCATGAGCTCGCGCCAGATCGCCTCCACGGTGCGGTCCGAAAGCGGCCGGTGATCCATGGCCATCAGGCGGTCCAGCACCTCCTTCTCCCGGTGCGGCGCGTAGATCGGGATGCCCTTCTCCCGCTTGGCCTTGCCCACCTCCACCACGATGCCCGCCCGCTCCTTCAGCAGGGCCAGGATCCGGGCGTCCAGATCGTCGATCCGGTGCCGGAGGGCAGGAAGGCCGCTGGGGGGCGTGGACTCGCTCATGACTGGTGGCGAAGATAGCCGTCTGCCGATAGGGACCCCATGGAGGTCGCCACCCCTCTCTCCACCTGGCTGGTGCCCGTGATCGCCATGGCGATCGGCGGCGTGCTCTGGGCCTTCGGCGCCCGGATCGCCCGTCACGCCGTGCTGGCCGTGGGGTTCGCGGCCGGCGTGCCGTGCGGCGCGGTGGTGGCGGCCTGGCTCGACTGGTCCGTGCTCCCCGGCGTGGTCGGTGCCGTGCTGGGCGCCTTCTCCGGCCTGCTGCTGGCGCGTCTCAGCTACCGCCTGATGCTGATCGGCATCATCACCTGCGCCGCGGCGATGATCGGTGGCGTGATCGGCGGCGCCATGGTCGACCGCGGCCTGGCCGCGGCCACCGGCGAGCGATCCGTGGCGGCAGCCCGGGCCCGCGCGGCCGAACTCGCCGAAACGGTGGCCCGCGAAGTGCAGAGCGAGGCGGCCCAGGAGTCGCCCGCCACCGCCTCCGTGGAGGCCGCTCGTCGCTTCTGGTCGACGCTGGATGCGCCCGAACGCACGCTGGTGCTGGCCACCACCCTGGCCTGCGCCGTGGGCGGCCTGGCACTGGGCATCTTCCTGGCGCCCATGGCCGAGGTGGCGGCGACCTCGGTGCTGGGCAGCGTGCTCCTCTCCTGGGGACTGGCGCAGGCGCTGGGCGCCTCCGGACCCGGTGCCGCAGCGTGGTCGCTGGCCACGGTGGTGCTGGCTACCGCCGGCATGGCGGTGCAGTCGCTCGCCCGCCCCTCACCTCGGCCCGAGCCTCCCGCGGCGCCTCCCGCCGCCGCCTGACGCCCCTCCACGCCTTCTGCCACACTGTCCGGCATGGACGACTTCGCCTATCGCGACGGCTCGCTGCACGCCGAGGGCGTGGCGTTGTCGCGTCTGGCCGATCGTGCCGGCACGCCCACCTTCGTCTACAGCGGGGCCACGCTGCAGCGCCATGTGGCGTCGCTCCGGTCCGCATTCGCCGAGCTGGATCCGCTGATCTGCTTCAGCGTGAAGAGCTGCCCGAACCTGGGGGTGCTCCGCACGGTGGCCGCGGCCGGCTGCGGCATGGACGTGGTCAGCCCGGGAGAACTCCAGCGGGCGCTCGCCGCAGGCGTGGCGCCGGAACGGCTGGCCTACGCCGGCGTGGGCAAGAGCCGGACGGCCCTGGAGGAGGCGATCACGCTGGGCGTGGGATGCGTCAACATCGAGAGCGCGGAGGAACTCGAGCTGGCGGCGCGCGTGGCCGCGGAGTTGCGCCGTCCGGCTTCGCTGGCCCTGCGTGTGAACCCGGACGTGGACGCAGGCACGCACCGACACACCACCACCGGCGTGCGCACCACCAAGTTCGGCGTGGGCATCGAGCGCGCCGAGGAGCTCTTCGATCGTCTGCGCGACCACAGCTTCGCCCGACTCGAGGGGCTGCACCTGCACATCGGTTCGCCCGTGCTGAACGCGGATCGCTACTCGGAGGCGTTGCGGATCACGCTGGAACTGGTCGATCGCCTGCGGCATCGTGGCCA
Organism: uncultured bacterium; assembly: GCA_903861235.1. Taxonomy (GTDB): domain Bacteria; phylum Planctomycetota; class Phycisphaerae; order Phycisphaerales; family SM1A02; genus SYAC01. Next base: position 3,388 of record CAIOTP010000303.1, read on the forward strand.
CGCGATCCGCGTGATCGACCTGGGCGGCGGCTTCGGCGCCGACTACGAGAGCGGCCAGTCCCCCGCCCCCGCCGACTACGCCGCCGCCATCGTGCCCCTGGTGCGCCCGCTCCGCGAGCGCGGCGTGCGCTTCCTGCTGGAGCCGGGCCGGTTCATCGCCGCCAACGCCGGCGTGCTGCTGGTCCGCGTGATCCGCGTGAAACGCGAGGCGGGCAAGACCTTCGTGATCTGCGACGCCGGCATGAACGCGCTGCTTCGACCCAGCCACTACGACGCCTTCCACTTCATCTGGCCGGCACAGCCCCGGGAGGGTCTGGTTCCGTCGCGCCGTGCCGCCGATCCGGGCCTGTCGGGGCTCGAGCGATGCGACGTGGTGGGACCGCTGTGCGAGACGGGCGACTACCTGGCGCTCGACCGACCCCTGCCTCCGCTGCGCGAAGGCGACCTGCTGGCGGTCTTCACCGCGGGGGCCTACGGCATGAGCATGAGCAGCCGCTACAACGCCCAGCCCCTGCCCGCCGAAGTGCTGGTGGAGGGCGAACGGGCTTCGGTGGTGCGGCGGCGCGAGACGCTCACCGACCTGATCGCCCACGAGATGACGCCGACCCCCCTGGCCCTCTAGGCTTCGACCATGGTCAAGCGCGAAGAGGACGGCATCTGGGTCACGCTGAAGGAGACCATCGCAGCCAGCCACGAGGAGGTCTTCTCGTGCCTGACCACCGACGCCGGCCTGACGCGGTGGTTCACGCTGGCGGCGGAGGTGGACCTGCGCAAGGGTGGCCGCATGAAGCTGGCGTTCGACGCCAAGTTCCGTCGCGCCTTCGAGGTGCCCATCCTGGACTTCGACGCGGGCGGCCGCATCACCTGGGGCTGGCCCGTGGGCGTGAGCGACGAGATCGTGCCCCTGGAGTGGACCGTGAGCCCGGACGTGGAGGAGGGCTCGCGCGTGATCCAGCGGCACGGCCCCTTCCTGGACGACGCGGACTCGCTCATCTCGGCCGCCAACGACGCCGAGAGCTGGCGCTGGTACCTGTGCAACCTGCGGACCGTGCTCGAGGCGAAGGTGGACATGCGCAGCGAGCGTCCGCTGTAGCCTGACCCCATGAACTGGCGCCTGGCTCTCTTCACCGTGATCGGGCTGATCTACGCCGCCGCCCTGGTCGGCGCGGGCATGGTGGCCTGGCGTTTCACCGATCCCCAGAAGAGCGGGCTGGAGAACGCCGCCCTGCCGCTGCTGCTGGCGGTGGCGCTGGGGGTGTGCAGCGTGATGGCCCTGTGGATCCGCAAGGACCGCGTGATCGGCATGATCGGCATCCATGTGGGACTGGTGGTGCCGATCGTGGGCGCGGTGGCGCTGGCATGGCGCGCGTGGGAGCGACTGAAGCAGGACGGCATCGGCAGCCCCCAGGTGATCCTGCTGGGCATCTGCTCGGTGCTGGGCGTGTTCGTGTTCGCCAGCATGCTGCGCACCCGACCACCCAAGGAGGCTCGGACCGCCGAGCCCGCAGCCACCGACCGGCCCTGATCAACCGACCGGCTGGAGAGACACCCACAGCTCGATCGAGGCGACCACCGCCAGGGCCGCGTACGGCGCCACCACCAGGTCGTCGACCAGCACGCCCATGCCGCCCGGGAGGGCCTGCAACCCCCTCGCGGGTGGCGGCTTGATCACGTCCATCACCCGAAACCAGAAGAAGCCCACGGCCGCGAGCGCGAGTCCCAGACTCGTGGGCATGACCGCTTGCCCGGGGCCATGCCGCGCGACCACCAGCCCCACCACGAGCGCCAGCGTGAGCGCCATCCCCGCGACCTCGTCGATCACCACCACACCCGGGTCCTTGCGTCCGGTGGCGGCCTCCACCTTGGCGCCGTGTCGCACGCAGGCCACGCTGGCGAGCACGCACACAAGGACCTGCGCCACCGCATGAAGCCCGAGCGGAGCGCCCCACCAGGCCATGCCCATGAACAGCAAGGCGGGGGGAAGACTTCCCCAGGTTCCGCTCGCAGGCCACAGGTGTCCCAGGCCGCCAGCCGTCACGGAGAACCAGGCCCACCCTCCGATGGCCTTCCGAAGGTCACGCGGACTCATCGCGAAGCACCCGCGCGAAGGAGACCGGCGGCGCGGGCCAGCGAAGGCAGGCCGCTCAAGGCCGTGGCGGCCACCGCCAACCAGAGCGACCACTGTGCCAGCGCCCGACCCGTCTCGGCCGGGGCGAACCAGCCGTGGCTGGCCATGTTGATGGCCATGGGGGCCGCCACGCTCTGCAGGAACATCTTGGCCTTGCCGAACCGGTCCGCCGGGAAGGGCCTCCCCATCCCCTCGAGCACGCCGCGAAGGCTTGTGACCAGCAGCTCCCGGGCCAGCATCACCACCACCATCCAGGGGGCCACCCCAGAACCGTGCGGACCGTCTCCCAACCCCGGACCCGCCAGCAGCATGAAGGTCCCGAGCACAAGCACCTTGTCCACAAAGGGATCCATCACCCGGCCGAAGGGCGTGACGGCGTTCCATCGCCGCGCCAGGTGGCCGTCCAGGATGTCGGTCAACCCGGCCACGATGAAGATGCTGATGGCCCAGGAGCCCGCCGCTGCACGCTCGACCAAGGGCTGGCCGGCGATCACCACCAGGAGCGTCAGACACGCCACCGCCAGGAGGAGACGCACCGAGGTGATGGCGTTGGGCAGCGTGTGCCACCAGGTCCACGGCATGTCCGCAGGGTAGCGACCGGTTGGGGCGGCGGGGCGGCGTGCTCCCATGGGTGGTGTCCGGCGACCGCCGAAGCCCCATCACCTTGCGGGTTCCCGACGGGCCGCATACCTTTCCGCCTTCCCACCGAGTCCTCGCTCGCGTGGCCGACGAAGCCGGACCCCACACGACCACGCCGACCGCGCATGAACGCCCTCGCAGGATCCCCGATGACGCCCTGGTACCTGGCGGCCGCCATTGCGGCGGCTGGCCTCGTCATGGTGCTGCGTCCGGGTCGAGCGGCCCTCCGCCGTGCCGGCGCCGTGATCGGACTTGCGGGCTTCGCCCTGCTCATGGGCTTCGGACTGCGGCTGGCCGGGGCCTCCGCCACCAGCGCCAGCACGCCGCTCGCGCTGGCCGTGGCCACCGTGGGCGTGATCGGTGCCGTGCGGGTGATCACGCATCCTCGGCCGGTGTTCGCCGCCATCTACTTCGTGCTGACCGTGATCGCCGCGGCCGCCATCTTCCTCATGCTCGAGGCCGAATTCCTGGCCTTTGCGCTGGTGATCGTGTACGCGGGCGCCATCCTGATCACGTACATGTTCGTGCTCATGCTCGCCCATCAGAGTCCGGAGGACGAGATCGGCCGCATCGGCGCCGAGGACTACGACCGCGTGCCCCGCGAGCCGTTCGTGGCGGTGTTCCTGGGCTTCTTCCTGCTCGCGGCCCTGGGTTCGGTGATCGAGCGGGTGCCGCCCATGGCGGCGGACGCCGCGCCGTCGGCCACCATCCGCGCCACGGACAACCTGGTGCAGGCACAGCAGCGGCTTCCCGGCATGCAGGCGGGCGAGGGGACGCCGGCGGACCAGCCCGACAATGTGCATGTGGTGGGACTGGATCTGGTCGCCCGCTACCCCGCCAGCCTGGAACTGGCCGGCGTGATCCTGCTGATGGCCATGTTCGGCGCCGTGGTGCTGGCTCGCCGCCAGATCGAGCTGGGCGAGGATGACCGCCGCAAGGCCGCAGGCATGGGCGGCATGGTGCTGGACCTGCCCGAGAACGAGCGAGGTGGCGCATGAGTGAACTGGCTCAGCCGTCCGCGGGCGTGGTCATCGCCCTGGTGCTCAGCGCAGCGCTCTTCACCATCGGCCTGGTGGGCTTCCTGGTCCGCCGGAACATGATCCTCATGTTCCTCTGCACCGAGCTCATGCTGCAGGCCGCGGCCATCGCGTTCATCGCCTTCGGCAAGATGCGGGGAGACGTGGGTGGCCAGGTGTTCGTGATCTTCATCCTCACCGTGGCGGCCGCCGAAGCGGCGCTGGCCCTGGGCCTGGTGGTCCTGCTGTACCGCCGCCGCGAGACCCTGAGCGCCGAGGCCTGGCAGGAGCTCCACGAGTGACCCTTCCCGCGCTCATGCTGGCCTTGGGTGGCGACGCCGGTCACGGCTCGCTCGCCGACGCCCCGATCGTGGCCGCCACCGCGGCGCCGGATCTGGCCTGGGTGGGCTGGGTGCTCGGACTGCCCGCGCTGTCGGCCGTGGCGTGCGTGCTTCTGGCCATGATGCGGGTGCGCAACAAGCTGCCCGCGGTGGCCACGGTGCTGGCCTTGGGCGGCGCGTTCGCGCTGATCCTGAAGCTCTACCTGTCGCGTGGTCCGAACGCGGCGCCGGTGATCGTGCACCTCTGGGACTGGATGAACTTCGGCTGGGGCGGCGGCGACTGGAAGAGCTTCCAGGCCGACGTCAGCCTGTACGTCGACAGCCTCACGCTGCTGTGGATGCTCTTCGTCACCGGCCTGGGCACGCTGATCGCGCTCTTCGCCAGTGAATACATGGAGGCCGAACGCGGCCCGGGCTACGCCCGGTTCTTCTTCGGGGTCAGCGTCTTCCTGCTGGCCATGGCCTGCCTGGTCATGGCGGACAACCTGGTGCTGCTCTACCTGGGCTGGGAAGGCGTGGGTCTGGCCAGCTACCTGCTGATCGGCTTCTACTATCGGAAGCCCAGCGCCGTGGCCGCCGCCAAGAAGGCGTTCATCATGAACCGCATCGGCGACCTGGGCCTGGCGGTCGGCATCTGGCTCATCTGGGTGAACTACGGGACCGTCGAATATGGCGAGCTCTTCCAGAAGCTGGCCTCGGGTGCCAACGATCAGGGCGGCTGGGACCGCTCCCTGATCCCCTTCTGCCTCATGCTCGGCGCGTTCGGCAAGAGCGCTCAGCTGCCGCTGTTCACCTGGCTGCCCGACGCCATGGAGGGCCCCACGCCGGTCAGTGCGCTGATCCACGCCGCCACCATGGTGACCGCGGGCGTCTACCTGATCGCCCGCATGCAGCCGCTGTTCATGCTGCATCCGGACGCCATGACCACCGTCGCCTGGGTGGGTGGCGTGACGGCCCTGGTGAGCGCCACCATCGGCATGGCGCAGTACGACATCAAGCGCGTCTTCGCCTACAGCACGGTGAGCCAGCTGGGCTACATGTTCATGGGCCTGGGCGTGGGCACCGCCTTCGGTGCCGCCTACCACGTGTTCACGCACGCGTTCTTCAAGGCCCTGCTGTTCCTGACCGCCGGCGCCGTCATGCACGGCTTCGCCGGCCAGCTCGACCTCCGCAGGCTCAGCGGCGTCCGGAAGGTGCCGGGCTTCGGCATCGTGAGCTGGACCATGCTGGTGGGCTGCCTGTGGCTGGCCGCCTTCCCCTACTCCGCCGGCTTCTTCAGCAAGGACCTGATCCTGGTGCAGGCCATGAGCCAGCCCAGGTTCGAGGTGCTGGGCTGGATCGGCCTGGCCACCGCGGCCCTGACCGCCTACTACACCTTCCGCGTCTGGTTCCGCGTCTGTGCAGGCCCGGTCAACTATGTGCCAGGCGAGGACGCGCATGGTCACGACGATCACGGCCATGACGACCACGGGCATGGGCACGGCGGCGAGTTCCATCCGCACGCCCCGCGGCTGGCCATGAACGGCGTGCTGATCCTGATCTGCCTGGGCGCCGTCCTTGCCGGCATCCCCGGAATCCAGGCCCTGCGCGGCGAGCACAACTGGGTGCAGGAGATGGTCTATGCCTCCACGGCGGTTCGGGCCGCCGGCGTGGACCATGTCACCACGCCCGTGGCCTTCGGCATGGATCCTCACCAGGTCGTCTCGGTCTTCGGCATCGCCGCAAGCCTGGGCGGCATCGCCATTGCGCTGTGGCTGCACCTGCTCGACCGCCGCATGGCGGACCGCATCCGAACCGCCCTGCTCTCCAACGGCCTCACCCGATGGCTGCCGGTGGCCATGGAGAACAAGTGGTACTTCGACGAGATCTACCACGGCCTCTTCCGGCTGCCCATGTGGATCGCCAGCCACCTGCTGCACTTCTTCGATCGGCACTTCATCGACGGGCTGCTCGTGAACGGTGTGGGCCGTGTCCCGACCATGCTCGGCCGCCTCTTCCAGCCGCTCTACAACGGCGCCCTGCAGGGCTACGCCACCACCA
>CAIOTP010000304.1 GCA_903861235.1 uncultured bacterium
CAACGCCTCGGCGGCGGCCAGCCGGAGCGGCGCCAGCGCTTCCCATCGCTCGGCCTCGGGCAGGTCCGTCAGCCAGGCCCCCCACGCCGCCAGGCCCTGCTCACGCGCCGCCGCCATGCGCTCGGCGAGCGAGCGGCCAGGATCCTGGGCCACCTGCCGTGCCAGCAGTTCCACCTGGCCCTGATGACACCATGCCAACGCCTGCAGCAACGAGAGCGCCTCCGACACGCGCCGCTCCTGCGGCTCGGGCAGCATGGCGCCTCCTCCGGCGACCCACGCCTGCTCCAGCCAACGAGCCCGCTCGGGATCCGCAGACGAGGCCGCCCGCAGCAGCCACTGGGACGCCTGCGGCAGGTCGGCCGCCACAGGCAGCGGCGGCACCGGAGCGGCCATGCGTGCAAGCTCCATGCGGGCGATCCACCCCAAGGCCACGCATGCCTGCGGCACGGCCTGATCCACCGAAGCCGCCTGACCGCGAGCCGCTCGGAGCATGTCCAGCAGCGCCGGCGCCAGGTCCGGCCGCTCCGCCGCCAGCCAGGCCGATTGCCACACCACCAAGGCCAGCGTCGCGGCGGCCACCCCGCGGGGTCCCGAACCGGCCACGCGATGCAGCCGACGCACGCGGTCGGCCGCGCCTTCCAGATCCCCGCGGAAGGAGGCCGGCGTGGCCACGGCGTTCGCCTGCCGCTCACGGTGAAGGGCGATGGACCAGAGCGCCGGTGCCGGGTCGCCCTCGACCGCAGGCAGGCCCTCCGATTCGGCCCAGAGCGAGCAGGCCGCGCGAAGCCGTGCCAGCGGTGCCCGCAGCGAGGCCGCCGCCGCACCAGCCGGCTCCATCGCCAGCAGCGCCGCAAGCACCTCCTGGCGCAGCGACGCCGCGTCCGCGCCCGGCAACGCGCGCTCGCAGGCGATCTCCAGCACTTCCACGGCCTTGCGCAGATCCTCCACCGTGGACGCCTGCAGCAGCAGCCCTCGGCGAGCCGAAGGCGTGGCCGCCATCGGCCCTCGGAGCAGCTCGATCGCCCGCTCCCGCTCCTGACGGTCACGGCCACGGATCGCCAGCGCGGTCACTCGCTCGGCGTCGCCCCAGCCCAGTTCCGTGAGCTCGTTCGCCTGGATCTGCTCGAGCGCCATCAGACGCGGCGCACGTGAGGCTTCGGCCAACCGGCTCTTCCAGCGGTCGGCAGGCACCACTGGCTCCGGCGGCGGCGGCTCCTCGGCCGGCGTCGCGGGCGCGATCCGTGCGGGATCCCGCCCGCGACGCGACGCGTGAAGCATGCGCACCAGATCCACCAGGTCCGCCAGGCGAGAGATCCAGCCCGCCGCATCCTGGGGCGATCCCGACTCGATCTCCGCCAGCCGAGCCTGCAGCGGCTGCCACGCCGGCAGGGCGGGCGTGACGGGAAGAGCCCGCCACGCATCGGCCACCTGCTCGCGTTGTCGCATGCCATCGCGTTCACCGGGCAGCAGCTGGGGATCCGGCGAAGCGGGCAGCGCCCGCCAGACGCCGCCCAGCGCCCACAGCGACCTGGCGTCCACGGATCCGTCACGAAGCCACGCCTGCCAAGCCTCTCGCACCAGGTCGAAGCCCGCCTGGCTGGGCTCCACCGGAAGACCTTCGAGCAGCGAGCCCGCCACGTCCGCGGGAAGGCCCTGGCCATCCAGGCGAGCGCCCGAGCGAAGCACCGCGTCGATCGCCTGCAGCGCCACCTGCACCCGGACACGGTCCTGGGGCAGGCGAGCCACGGCGCGAAGCCAGGCCGCCCAGGGCGCGCGGCCGTCGGGCCGCTGGAGCATGGACTTCAGCGTGGGCATCTGGCCGGTCGCCCACGTCTGCAACGCCCCCGGCCCCGAAGCCTGGCCTCCGAAGGCCTGGGCGGCCGTGGAGGTGAGCGCCTCGCTTCGCGCCGCTCGCTCCAGCAGCATGGCGGCGAAGGCGTCGGCCAGCATGCGCGGCGCGGGTTCGGTGTGACCCTTCACGGCGGCAGCGAGCACCTGCTGCAGGCGATCCAGATCTCGCGTGGAGGGACTGGTGGCGAGCCACGCCGAGAGTTCGTCCAGGGCTCGGTCGGTGGACTGCGGGTCCCGATCCGGCCAGGACGTCAGCACGGAGTCGAGCGCCTGACCCCAGGCGCGGACTTCGCCAGCCGAGGCTTCGCCCGCCGGACGCGAGCCGGCGAAGAGCACGGGCCCCTGGTCCACCGATCCCGTGGAGGCCACCACATCCGGAGCCGCAGGGAACGGCACGGGCACGGGCGGCAGCGTGCGCGACGGCGACTCCGACGGCGCGGGGCGAGCCTCCACCTGGACCGGCCGTGGCGGGGCGGGCCGCGGCCAGCGTTCGATCAACTGCTGCACCAGCGACGCGGAGACGGCCATGCCGGC
>CAIOTP010000305.1 GCA_903861235.1 uncultured bacterium
ACCTCGCGGCCCAGATCGACCGGTTGGCCGCCCACCTGCACCAGCTCGCACTCGATGCCGTTGCGCTCGGCGAGCCAGTGCGACTGCTCCTTCACGGTCGGGCCCTTGCCGCGCTCGTCCACACGGGCCATGAAGGTTCCCCATTCCCTGGCCAGTCCCGCACCCTTGGACGGATCGGGCGTCATGGCGGCCTCGACCTTCCACCACTCGTCGGGCTGGAAGGCTCGGATCTCGCGCTCGCGGTCCACGATCAGCTTCAGGGCCACGCTCTGCACGCGGCCCGCACTCAGGCCGCCGGCCACCTTCTTCCAGAGCACGGGGCTGACCTCGTAGCCCACGATGCGGTCCAGGATGCGGCGGGCCTGCTGGGCGTTCACGCGATCGATCGAGATGGGCCGCGGCTGCTCGAACGCCTTCACGATGGCGGTGCGGGTGATCTCGTCGAACTCGACCCGCTTGGCCGTGGACGGATCCACGCCGAGCAGTTCGGCAAGATGCCAGGCGATCGCCTCGCCCTCGCGGTCAAGGTCGGTGGCGAACCAGATCTCGCTGGCGCCCTTGGCGAGCTTCTTCAGGGCGGTGACCTGCGACTTGCGGTCGTCGCTGACCTCATAGGTGGGCTCGAAGTCGTGGTCGAGATCCACGCCCGGCACCGGCTGCTTCACACCCTTGGGTGCCCGCTTGGGAAGGTCACGGATGTGGCCCCGGGAGGCCTCCACCACGAAACCCGAGCCCAGGTACTTGGCGATGGTCTTGGCCTTCGCGGGGCTCTCCACGATGACCAGCTGGCTTCCGGAAGCCTTGGCGGAAGGGGACTTGGAGGGCTTGGCGGGCATCGAAGGGCGGCAACCTTGGCGTGCCACCCATCGGTTCGTCAAGTCGGGGAGGGTGAATCAATCGTCCGAGAACGGCTCTCGAGCCACGCCAGGACCTGCCCGGACCACACCCCTTCGGGGGTGTGGTCGGCTTCGATCCAGAGCGTTCCGGGGGCGGCGGAAAATTTCTTCAGCCAGGTCCGCTGCTGCTTGGCGTAGTGCCGGGTGCGGATCTTGATCGCCTCCACGGCTGTCGCGAGGCTGATGCGTCCCTCTGCGGCGTGGGCCAGTTCGCGGTAGCCCACCGCCTCGAAGGGCTGGGGCAGCAGGGGTCCCCGGTTCAGGAGGTCGTGCACTTCGCGCTGCCACCCGGCGTCGAGCATGCGCTGCACGCGGGTGTTGATGCGGGCGTTGATGGAGGCGGCGCTCCAGTGCAGCCCCACCAACCGCATGTCCCCCGGCACCACGGGGGCCGCTTCGCTCCACTGCGTGCGTGCCTGGCTCGCGGGCACGCCGGTCGTGGCCAGGATCTCGATCGCACGGATGATCCTTCGCCGGTCGTTGGGATGCAGCGCGGCCGCCGACGCAGGGTCCTTCGACTGCAGTTCGGCCCAGAGCGACGGCGTCTCCTGGGCGTCGAGCGAGGCCCGCAGTGCCGGATCGCTCGCGGCCCTCTCGGTCATCCCCTCCATGAGCAGTCGCAGATAGAGGTTGGTTCCGCCCACCACGATCGGCCACCGGCCGCGGCCGCGAATCGCCTCGATCGCGGCGCGCGCCTCCTGGAGCCAGCCCGCCGCCGTGAAGGCGTCCCGGTGCGGATCCGCAAGGTCGAGCGCATGATGCGGGGTGCGGGTCCGCTCCTCGCGCGTGGGCTTGGCGGTGCCGATGTCCATGCCGCGCCACACCTGCATGCTGTCCGCGCAGACGATCTCGCCGCCGCCCGGAAGTTCGCGGGCCAGGCGGAGGGCCAGTTCGCTCTTGCCGCCGGCCGTGGGGCCGGCGATCAGCAGGGCGGGTGGGGGGTGCATGGCACAAGTATGATCGCCGCCCCGAAACAGGAGACCAGGCCCATGGCCAAGAAGACGATCGACCAGCTTGACGTGAAGGGAAGGCGGATCTTCGTGCGGGCGGACTTCAACGTGCCGCAGGACGACGAGGGCCGCATCACCGACGACCGCCGCATCCAGTCGACCCTGCCCACGCTCCTGAGCGTGCTGAAGCGGGGAGGCAGCGTGGTCGCGGCCAGCCACCTCGGCCGTCCGGAGGGCAAGGGATTCGAGAAGGCCTTCTCCATGGCCCCGGTGGCCGAGCGGCTGAAGTCGCTCCTCGGACCTGCCGCGTCCAGCGTTCGGCTGGTCGGCCAGCAACCCACGGACGTGGACGCCGCCGCCGCCGCCGCGGTGCTCAAGCCTGGCGAGGTGCTGCTGCTCGAGAACCTCCGCTTCGAGAAGG
>CAIOTP010000306.1 GCA_903861235.1 uncultured bacterium
AGCCGAACACGGCGCGGTCGGCGTCGCCGCCGAGGACTTCGAGCACGCGCGGGGCAAGTTCATGCCCCAGTCGCTTGCGCTCCAGATGGATGTCGGGGTCATTGCCCCGGCTGAAGTAGATGCGCTCGAAGGTGCAGCTGCGGCGCGGTGCGGGTTCCGTGAAGGGCCGCTCGATCACCGTGCCGTCGCGTCGCACCACGATCGCGTGCGCCGGCGGGAGTTCGCGCACGGACGCCGGATCCATGTCCAGCACCGTGGTGAGCGCCGCCCGCTCGCTGGCCACGGCCACCACGTCGTCGTTCTCCGCCACGAACGCCGGGCGGATGCCGTGAGGATCGCGGCACGCGAAGGCGTCACCGTTGCCCACCAGGCCCACGAACACGAACCCGCCGTCGAAACGCTCGGTGGCCCGCGTGAGCACGCGGACCAGGTCGATCTCGGAGGAGATCGCCTCCGCCAGGGCGGCACCCTGCAGTCCCTGGAAGCTGCCGGGACCTGCGGCGGCCGCCAGGCGCTCGTGCTCGAGGTCCAGGAAGTGTCCGATCTTCTCCAGGACCACGCCGGTGTCCGTGTCGCCCACAGGATTCAGGCCCAGATCGACCAGAGAACGGAACAGGTCGTTGCTGTTGGTCAGGTTGAAGTTGCCCGCGATCACCAGGTTCCGGCTGGCCACGGGGCTGCGACGCACATACGGGTGACAGAAGGCGGCGCCGCGGCCCCCGTAGGTGCCGTAGCGCAGGTGACCGAGCATGGCTTCGCCCAGCAGCGGGATGCGGCGCTTCAACTCGATCGGGTGCATGGAGCGTCGCTCCATGGGCTTCAGATCGGCGGCGGGCCCGAGGGCTTCGTCGAAGAGCCGCTCCACCGGGTTGCGCTTGGCGCTCCGCAGCCGCATCAGGAAGGGCTCTCCCGGGGGCATGTCGAACTTCACCGCGGCGATGCCCGCCCCGTCCTGGCCGCGATTGCGCTGCTTCTCCATGAGCAGGTAGAGCCGGCGCATGCCCCAGAGCATGTCGCCGTGGCGCGCGCGGACCTCCTCCAGCGGCCTCTTGAGCCGCAGCAGCACCACGCCGCACTTGTGACCGATGAAGTCACTCATGAGCCGGCGAGCGTAGCGGGTCACGAAACCGCGGGAATTCGCGGTGAAGGTTAGAATTTGCCCATGAAACCGGACGCCGCCGGTGACGCCTGGATGGTGCTGCTTGCACAAGCCACGCAGCTGGCCGCGGTCGCGCAGGCCTGGCCCGCCGGAGCCGAGGGCGACCGACTTCGTGAAGCCATCCCCGACCTGGTGCAGCTGCATGCGGTGCGGATCGCCATGGAACAGCTTGATCGCGTTCCCGCGGACCGCCGGCCGTACGCACGCGACCACGCCGAGTGGCTGGTGAAGTCGGCGTCGGAGCGCCTGGGCGCGCGGTGGCGGGGCGAGCCCATGCCCGAGCCCATGCTGGACGCCATGACTGCGGCGCGCAGCTCCATCGCGCGCAGCCTGTACGCGGGGCTGTTGGCGTTGCGGTGGCCTGGCCCTGGCCCGCTGGTGGTGCCACGCTGGTTCGACGAGCTCGACGGCATGGTGGGCACGCTGGCGATCATGGAGGCGGGCACCATCGCGCTCGAAGGCGAGGTGGTGGCGTGGTGGACCGAGCACCCGCCGCTGCACTGCCCGGGATGCCGCCAGGAGCCGCTGTCCGAGCCCGTGCAGGTCTACCGACGCTTCGACGCCTCGGGCCACTACCTGGACAGCGTGACCGTTCCGTTGCACGAGGAACTGCCGGCCGGCATGCCCATGCTGGTGCCGCTTTGCGTGGCGGGTCAGACCGTGGGTTCGCTGCAGCGGGACCCGGCGACCTGGCTCGCCCTGCAGCGGGCCGCCGGAGTGCCCGGCCCCTAGCCGATCATCCGGTCGCCGACGGAGCCAGGTCCGCGGGCGTGGCGAAGAGCGCTTCCGAGGGCGTCCTTCGCTCGGCGATCCGCATCCGATCCGCCAGCTCCGGTGCCAGCCGCAGCCAGGCCTCGTGCACCACTTCGGGGTGGTTGCACTGCTCGCTCAGGTGCAGCAGCACGATCCGCCCGGGAAGGGCATCGGCCTGGTGCAGTGCCCGCACGAAGGCGATGGCCTGCTCGTTGGAGAGGTGCCCGCGGCCTCCCATGATGCGGCGCTTCAGGTGCTCGGGCCGCGCGCTGGCCTGCTGCATGGGAGGGTCGTAGTTGCTCTCCAGGGCGAGCAGCCGCACCCCATGCATCAACGCCGCCAGCCCCTCGGGCACGCGTCCGAGGTCCGTGACCCAGCCCAAGGAGGCGTCGCCGGCGTCGATCCGGAAGGCCGTGCTGCCCTCGGCGTCGTGAGGCAACTCCAGGCCGCGGATCCGGAAGGGGCCGAGTTCCAGTTCATCGGCGATCCATCGGGTGGTCGCATGCGCCAGGCCTGCACGGGCCGGCACGGAGCCGTGCCCGGGCCGCAGCACGATCGGCGGCGCGAGCAGCGAAGGCCAACCTCGGGCCCAGCCCGGGTGAAGGTGGTCGACGTCGCCGTGGGTCAGCAGCACGGCCGCCAGTCCCTCCAGATCCACGCCCTCGGCGCGCAGCAGACCTCGGAGACGCCGGGGCGAAAGACCCAGGTCGATCAGCAGGTCATGTCGACGGCCACCCTCGTGCAGCGTGACCAGGGCCGCGTTGCCGGAACTGCCGCTGGCCAGCACGCGAAGCCTCATGTCGTCAAGCCAGGTTCATGGCGCTGCCGCGCATGACCGTGCCCTCGCCGGGCACGATGCCGCGCTTGCTCGCCTTCACGAACGCCACGTACTCGTCCACGATCGGGTCGCCGGCCCGGGTCTCGAGCTCCTTGACCCGCTCCGGCATGGGGATGCGGCTTCGCTGCAGCACCTTGTAGACCCAGCGGACGGTCTCGATCTGCTCACGGGGCATGCCGCTGCGTCGCATGCCGACCACGTTCATGCTGCCGGCGATGTTGATGCCCGTCACCATGAAGAAGGGGGGCAGGTCCAGGCTGAAGCCGGTCAGCCCGCCCACGAAGGCGCCGCGGCCGACGCGGCAGAACTGGTGCACCATGGAGCCGCCGCCGAAGATCACCCGGTCGGCCACCTCCACGTGGCCGGCCAGCAGCGTGCCGTTGGCGAAGATGTTCCGGTTGCCCACCACCGAATCGTGTCCCACATGGCTGTTGACCATGAAGTAGTTGCCGTCGCCGACCCGGGTGGGGGACTGGGTCTTGCCGCGGTGCAGGGTGACGCCCTCGCGAACGACGTTCTCGTGGCCCATCACCAGGCCCGGTCCGGGTTGCGCGGGATCGAAGCCCAGGTCCTGTGGCGGAAGGCCCAGGGTGACGCCGGGGTAGAAGGTGTTCCGCTCGCCGATGGTGCAGGGACCCTGGACCGTCACGTGGTGCAGCAGCCGGGTTCCAGCGCCGATGGTGACCGGGCCCGGGCAGCCCTCGATCACGCAGAACGGGCCGACCTCCGCGTCTGGCGCCAGGGTGACGTCGCCCAGGATCACGGCCGAAGGGTGAATGCGTGCCATGAACCGGCGATTGTAGGCCCGGGCTGCACCGCCGGCATGCTTACGCTTGGGCCATGGACGCCGTGCAGGTGCAGGACCTGGGTCGCATGGAGTACGCCAAGGCGCTCTCGCTGCAGCGGACCACCCACGACCGACTGGTGGCGGGCCGCGATCGCGGGGAGCCCATGCAGCTGCTGCTGGTCGAGCACGATCCACCCGTGATCACCGTGAGCCGTCGGCCTGGAGCGGAGCGGCACGTGCTGGCCGGGGATGCCGAACTCTCGGCCTTGGGGGTGCAGCGGGTGGAGACCGACCGCGGCGGGGACGTGACCTGGCACGGCCCGGGACAGCTGGTGGCCTATCCCATCCTGGACCTGCAGCGTCTGGACCTGCGCATTCACGGGTACATGCGCTTCCTGGAGCAGTCGGTGCTGGACACGCTGAGGCGATTCGGCTTGCAGGGCCGGCGTGACGAGGCCGCCACCGGCGTCTGGGTGGGCGAGCGGGGGCCCGAACGAAAGATCGCGGCCATGGGCGTGCGGGTGAGCCGCTGGGCCACGCTGCATGGGCTGGCCCTGAACGTGGATCCGGACCTGCGCATGTTCGGCCTGATCGTGCCCTGCGGCCTGGTGGACCGGCCTGTGACGAGCCTTCGGCAGGAACTGGGCGACGCCGCACCGGACATGACCGGCGTGAAGCGGGTCCTGACCGAGGTGCTGCTCGACGCCGTGTCACGCCGCCTGCACGAGACGGGCCGCTGACTCAGTCGCTGGGCAGATTCAGTTCCTTGAGCACGTCCGCGGTCAGGTCGATCTGCTCCGGCGCCCGGAGGAAGGTCCGGCCCTGCACCTGCACCATGGCGTTGCCCAGGTCCTGCGATTCGAAGGGCGTCTGGGAGGGGATGAAGCGGTACACCAGGTCGATCTTGCGCCGGTCCGCCACCACATCCACCGCCGCCGTCATCTCCTTGTACGCCTTCTCGACCTGCTGGGCCATCAGCTTGTTCTGGGCGGCCTGCATGCCGGCGTTCCACTGCTGGAAGCGTTCGAACAGCGCCTTCGCCTCGGCCTGGCCCTGCGCGAACTCGGGGTCCTCGGGCTTCTTTTCGCCGTACTTGGACTTGAGCGCGTCCATCTCCTTCTGGAACTCCGAGCCCTGCGTCTTGGCCTCGTCGTCGAAACGCTGCCGCTCCTCGGTGAAGGCTCCGCTGTCGAGAAGCTTCTTCAGCACCTTGTCCACGTGCACGGCCCCCATGCTCATGGCGCGGGCGGTGGCGTCGTCGCCCCAGGCCGGGCGGCCGCCTTCGTTCACCAGCTTCAGGTTGCCGTCCTTGCCCTCCAGCAGCACCGCCTGGGCCGGACCCAGGTCCGCCGCCGGCACGGCACGGGCGTCGGCGGCGCGGGGGGCGGTCAGGTGGGCGAGCATGAAGCCGCTGGCCAGCAGGGCCGCGGGCACGAGAATGCGGGGGGAGCGGGACATCCGGGCAGTCTAGGGCCCGGCGGCGAAGGCGTGCGTCAGTCGCCCTGGTCCAGGATGGCCATGAAGGCCTCCTGCGGAATGGTGACCATGCCCACGGTCTTCATCCGCTTCTTGCCTTCCTTCTGCTTCTCGAGCAGCTTGCGCTTGCGGCTCACGTCGCCGCCGTAGCACTTGGC
>CAIOTP010000307.1 GCA_903861235.1 uncultured bacterium
AGACATCCACGACGCCGTTGCCGTTGGTGTCGGTCTCGGGCCAGTCGCGGGTCTCACAGACATCGAGCAGGCCGTTGGCGTTGCAGTCCTCGGTGATGGCGGCGGTGTAGCTGAGCGAGGCACGGACCCAGGATCCCGTGGGGCATTGACCGGCATTCACCGCAATGCTGGGCCGGAACTCGAAGTTGGCGTTGAGCGGGCCGGTGGAGGTCCAGACGCAGTCGTTGAAGAAGTCGGCGGGTATGCCCAGCCAGGCCTGCATCGGACGCGGATCGCCGCCGGGCATCCACGGCGGCAACAACTGGCAATCGACGCGCTGGCCCCAGTAGTTCGACCGGTATACCTCGCCTACGAAGCGGCCGTTCAGGTAGACCGTGAGGTATTCCGAGGGTGACGAGAAGTCACCAAAGACTTCAACAGACACGCTGATTTCGGACAGTGCGTACGGCGGCGCCTCAAGCACACCCGTTCGAGGAGATCCGTAGCCGATCGGACCCAGTTGGCCGGTGGAGAGAGTGACCTGCAGGTTCAGCTGCTGCTGATAGCTGTCGATGATCTGGTCACCGTCGCAGTCCTCTTCGCGGCCATCCGCGATCTCGCAGTTGTCCGGAATCATGTTGGTGTTCAGATCCTTGCTGGCACCACTGGATATGTCGCAGGAGTCCGGTCGACCATTGCCGTCACAGTCCGGAGCTCCTGACGCGATCTCGCAGGTATCCAGCACGCCGTTGCCATTGCAGTCCTGCGCGGATCCATTGGCGATCTCGCATGCATCCGGCACGCGGTTGCCGTTGCAATCCTGCACCCATCCCCACATGATCTCGCAGGAATCGGGGATGCTGTTCCAGTTGCAGTCCGACGCCGTGCCGTTGGCGATATCACACGAATCGATGAAGCCGTTGCCATTGCAATCCTGAGCCCAGCCCCAGGCGATGTCGCAGGTATCCGGGATACCGTTGCCGTTGCAATCCTGCACGGAGCCGTTGGCGATGTCGCAGGAATCGGGAATGCCGTTCGCATTGCAGTCCTGAGCCGCTCCTACAGCGATGTCCACGAAGTCCACCTGCCCGTTCTGGTTGCAGTCCGGGCCTCCAACGGCATCACAGGCATCCGGCACACCGTTCCAGTTGTAGTCGGTGTCACGCCCCTGGGCGATGTCGCAGCCGTCCAGGATGGCATTGCCGTTGCAGTCCTGGGCCCACCCCGAGGCCAGTTCGCACGAGTCGGGAATGCCGTTGCCGTTGCAGTCCTGCGCGGTCCCGACGACGATGTCGCAGGAATCCGGGACACCGTTGCCGTTGCAATCCTGTGCAGACCCGCTGGCGATGTCGCAGGAGTCTGGGACGCCATTGCCGTTGCAGTCGGGAATGCCACCACCAGCCATTTCACAAGCGTCCGGGAAACCGTTGTTGTTGCAGTCAGGCGCATCGCCTCGGGCGATCTCGCACGAGTCAAGCTGCCCGTTGCCATTGCAATCCAGACCACGCAGCTCACGGATCGAGACATTGTCGATCAGCGCGTAGAAGGCCTCAAGACAGCCTGGCGCTTCGGGAGTACCCACGGAAGCTATGCGGAGATCCATCAGGGGCGAGTTGGCGTTGAAGGACATCTGCACCCGGCTCCAGGCACGAGTCGGCACGTTGCTTGCATCGAAAACTGACCGGCTCCCCCCGATGGAGACCTCGATGGCGTCGTATTCGTCCAGGAAGACGTCCATGGCCATCACATACGAGCTTCCGGAGATCAGTGCCACCTGCTGCGTGATGCTGCCGTTGTTGTCGCAGTCACAGCAGACACTGCCCTGAAGGCTCACGAAGAACGCGCCGCCGCCCGGGTGGGTGGGTCCGCAGCCTTCCAGGTTCCGGATCAGGTCATCCGTGATAAAGCCGTGGCTCCAGAATGGCAGCGAGAAGCCACAACTGGTGCTGCACGGATTGGGGCACCCGTTGAATGTGGCCTGCTCAAAGTCCCCGTTCTGCATGAGTTCCGGACCGCTGGTGCCACCTGCTTGCAGGTCACATGCGTCCGCGATGCCGTTGGCGTTGCAGTCGGTGTAGGTGCAGCTGCCGCAATAGTTGGGGCACCCGTTGCAAGCGAAGTCACCCGCCTGCCATGGGCAGGCATCCATGCCGTTCTCGATGCCGTCAGCATCGTCATCTGGGCAGCCCGCGGTGGCCGGCGATCCAGCCGTCCAGGGGCAGGCGTCGTAGGCATCCGGCACTCCATCCTGATCGGAGTCGCAGGCCGTGGCATCGCCGCACCAGCATGGGTTGTAGCTGGGGCAGGCCGGATTGCACTCCGAACCGGCCATCATGCAGGGATCGCAAATCCATTCCGGGCAGCCTGAACAGCTGGCCACTCCCCATTCGTAAGGGCAGTTGTCTTGACTGTCCGTGATGCAGTCGCCGTCCCAGTCGGGGCAGCCATTGGTGCACACCGGACCGAATTCGTTGGGGCAGGAGTCCTGCGCGTTCACCAGGCCGTCACCGTCCGAGTCACAGGCCCAGTCGTTTCCGCACATGCAGGGGTCGTATGTCGGGCAAGCTGGATCGCAGAAACTTCCAGGCATCATGCAGGGATCGCAATGCCAGTCCGGGCAGCCTCCGCAATGGCTTCCACCAAACTCAGTTGGGCAGCCATCTGCGACATCAAGAACCCCGTCACCATCCCGATCACACACGGCCGGGTCGTACTCCGCGCATGCAGGATCGCAGAGGTCCGGGCAGTCGGCGCGAGCCTGCAGGTTCAGAAGCGACAGGCAGGCTGCAAGCATCATCACGACACCGGAGTTCAAGTTGAGCATGGTCGGTTTCCCGGAGAGGTCGAGGGTCGGGTTCTGAGGCGCTCGCCAGCGGGGAAGGGATCACCGTCCCCGCCGCTGGTCCGGACAGCATGGACCGAGAATTCGCGGTGTCAAGCGGAATCCATCAGGAAACACGGCTAAAAAGTCGCGACATGGATCGTTGAGGCCGCCTCGCTCACGCCCGCCACCCACCCATCCTGGCCACATTGCGCCTTCCGCACCACCACGCGCCCGCCGCGCCGCCGGCCACCATGCCCAGGCTCAGCAGCATGGGCAGCGTGAGCGGACCCACGCGGAACACGCCGGCATCCGCTTCGCGGAGCTGCTCCGTGCCCAGCCTCAGCACGCCGTAGAACGCGAAGAAGCAGCCGGTGATCACGCCGGGTCGGCGGGGCTTCCACCACACGATCGCCAGCAGCGCGAACAGGACCACGCCGTCGGTGAGGGCCTGCGCGAAGTTGTTGGGCCAGTAGGCCGTCAGCAGCGGCGCCACCTTGGCCTGCACACCCGCATCCCCGCCATAGCAGGCGGCGTAGAGCACATCGCCTGGCATGCCCTGCGCCACGCCTTCGCGCACCGGCATGGGCGCGCGCTGCAGACCGCGGATCACCGCCTCGCTGGTGGCCGGCACGGCGCGAGCGATCTCGGCCAGTTCCTTCGCGTGTCCGAAACCCGGCTGCAGCATCTGCTCCGGATACTTCACGCTCCACCAGGGCGGACTCGCCTGCATGCTCTCGGGCAGCGGCTTGCCCCACAGCTCGCCGTTGATCCAGTTGGCCAGGCGTCCGAAGCCCAGCCCCGGGCAGGCGCTGAAGCTGGCCAGGTCCATGACATGTCCCACGGGCACCGCGTTCTGGCGCGCCCACCACCAGCAGGCCACCAGCACCCCCAGGATGCCGCCGTGACTGCTCATGCCTCCCTTGTGGATGAACAGCAGTCCCCAGAAGGGGAACTCGCCGGTGAAGGTCCACAGCAGATGCGTGTCGTAGAAGAGCACATGCCCCAGCCGACCGCCGATGAGCACGCCGCCGATCACCCAGGTCAGGAAGTCGCCCACCTGCGGTTCGCTCAGCGGCGAGCGACGTGTGCGGCTCATCCAGCGCATGATCAGCCACGCCGCTAGGAAGCCCGCGGCGTAGCTGATGCCGTACCAGCGCACGCCGAATCCGCCGCCCAGGCGCAGGGCCATGGGATCCAGCGTGTGCAGCATGCTTTCGGCCAGCAGGGGCATGGTCGGCGCTCAGCCGCGCGCCCACGCCGCGGGCACCGCGCCGTGGCTGGCGATGATGCGGCTGCGGATGCCTCCGCGGCCCTTCCAGTCGGTCACGATCTGGAGCCAGCGCGGGCTCATGGCCTGCGCCAGGTCGTCGCGGATGCGGTTGGTGACCGCCTCGTAGAAGATGCCCTCGTTGCGGAAGCTCTGGTAGTAAAGCTTCAGGCTCTTCAGCTCCACGCACACCGCCGCGGGCTCGTACCGCAGCGTGACATGGCCGAAGTCCGGGTGCCCGGTCTTGGGGCACACGCTGGTGAATTCCTCGCTGACATGCTCGATCAGGAAGGGCGTGTCGGAGGGTGCGTCGAAGAACTCGAGAAGGTCCGCCTTGGGCATGGGGCGAAGGCTAGTCCACCTTCGCGGCGTCCGCCTGCGGAGGTCCGCTTCAGGGCGCGATGGTCACGGTCGACCGCGGTTCGGTGATCAGCTCGTAGACCACTTCCACATCGCCCGGCCGCATGCGCACGCACCCCATGCTGCGTTGCTGGCCGATCGAGTCCAGGTCCACGGTGCCGTGGATGCCGTAGCCCTCGAAGGACTTGTTGTGGGGCTCGATGCCCTTGAGGCCGATCCACCGCTCGCCGATGGGGTTCTTGGGATCGTTGCTGGCGAAGTACTCGCCGGTCCGCGGATTGCGCCATTCGGGATCGATCAGCTTGCTCTTGGGACGCACCGCGAATGCACCGGTGGGGGTGCTGTTGAGTTCGCCCAGGCCGATGGGGTAGCTGGCCACCATCACACGGTCGGCGCCCTCGCCCATGAAGATGTTCAGGCGGTATTCGGCCTTGCGGACCTCGCCGTGGAAGGAGCCCTTGGGCAGCTTGAGCGACTGGCCCACACGGAGTCCGTTGGGATTGGCGATGCCGTTCACGCGCTGCAGGAACCGCCAGTCGCAGTCCAGGTTCTCCGACTTGGCGATCTTGGCGAGCGAATCGCCCGGCTGCACCTTGTAGGTGGCCGAGTAGGGATCGTTGCCGAGCGTGCGGTTGCTGAAGAGCAGCACGGCGTTGATCTTGTTGACGGCGTCATAGCCACGGAGGCGGTCCACGGTGGGCAGGGCGGAACCTTCAAGGAGTCGTGTGAGCGCCACGCGAGCCCGCACGGGATCCGCGTCCACCTGGGCCAGCGCCGCGTCCAGGGCTGCACGGCTGCTGCCGGCGTCGGGAATCGGCGAGGTGCTCGCCGCGGATGGCGGGGCAGCGTCACCCGGCGCCGCGCCGATGATGCCGCTCGAGGGCGTCTGCACGGGAGTGGCGGCGGCGGGCTCGGGCGCCGGCTTCGGTGTCTCGGGCGCGGCCTGGACGACCTCGCCGATCACCACCACCTCGCCAGGCTTGTCGCTCACCACCACTTCGGTCGGCGGCTTCTCCGACTGAGTCTCCTTGGGTCCCACGGGTCCGCTGCGCACTGCGTCCGCAGGCACGTCGCCGCCCCACAGCCACGCGCTGACCACCCACACGCCGCCCACGATCACCGCAAGCACGGCCACGGGAACGGCAAGTCGCTGCACGAGCGATCGACGACCGCCCACGTTGGTGTTGAAGCGGCCGCGAGGGCTCAGTCGGGGGCTTTGGCTGGCAAGGACCATGGGTCGATCTCCGTGGGGGCGCGTCGTTCCGGGAGATTAGATCGGCGACGCCGGCTGTGCAGCCACCACGTCGCCGGACATGGCCAGCCATTCCACGGGCATGTCGTCCGGTCCCACCGGAACCTGATCCACCCGCTGCACCCGGAAGCAGACGCCCACCGTGGCGGCCGGACGGGGCAGTCGCTTCAGGAAGCGGTCGTAGAAACCGCCTCCCCGCCCCAGTCTTCGGCCGGCGGCATCGAAGGCCACGCCCGGCACCAGCACCACCTCGATCCGTTCCAGCGGCACCGGCTCACGGACCTTCGGCACGGCGATGCCCATGGCGTCGGTCTCCAGTTCGGCCGCCGCCAGCGATCGAAGGCGGCAAGGCCGAAAGGTGCCGTCGGGCGAGGATTCGGGCACCGACACCTCCACGCCCGAGGCGAGCCCCTCGGCCAGCAGCGGCCGAAGGTCCACTTCACTGGGCAGCGGCAGGAAAGCCAGCACGGAGCGGGCGGCCACCCAGCGCGGCCAATGACGGAGGGCCGCTCGGATCGAGGTGGCCTCTTCGGCACGGACGCCTGCGTCCATGGTCTTCAAGGCCTCCCGGATGCGGGTCCGGAGGGCGGCCTTGGGTTCTTGCGGGGATTCGGCCACGGGTCTGCAGTGTGTCCCATGGCGGGCGGCGGCGGAAGGGCTTCCCTGAAGGTCCCGAAAACCTGATGGCGGCCTCAAGCGTGTGTGCTACCTTGCCGAATTCCGGTCCATCCAGGGTCCTCCGGCGCCCTCCCAGGAGCTCCATCCATGTGCGGAATCGTCGCTTACATCGGTCGTCGCCAGGCCAGCCCCATCCTGCTCGAGGGGCTGAAACGGCTCGAGTACCGGGGCTACGACAGCGCCGGCGTCGCGGTCATGGAGGGGGGCAAGCTCAAGGTGGCCAAGGCCGTCGGCCGCGTCCGCAACGTGGAGGAGCTGATCGAGAAGCAGGGCAACTTCAACGGCACCATCGGCATCGCCCACACCCGCTGGGCCACGCACGGCGGGGTGACCGACCGCAACGCTCACCCGCACCGTGACGACGAGAAGCTGGGCCACGGCATCGCCGTGATCCACAACGGGATCATCGAGAACTATTCCAGCCTGAAGACCTGGCTCGTGGAGAAGGGCCACGTCTTCTCCAGCGAGACCGACACCGAGGTGCTGGCCCACCTGATCGGCGAGCTCTACCGGGGCGACCTGGAGAAGGCGGTGCAGGCGGCGCTGCGCGAGGTCACGGGCGCCTACGCCATCGGCGTGATCTGCCAGAAGGAACCGGATGTGCTGGTGGTGGCCCGCAAGGGCAGCCCGCTCATGGTGGGCGTGGGCAAGGACGAGTACGTGGTGGCCAGCGACTCGAGCGCCATCGTGGCGCACACCACGCAGGCGTTCACGCTGGCCGACTACACGGTGGCCAAGCTCACCC
>CAIOTP010000308.1 GCA_903861235.1 uncultured bacterium
CCCTTCGGCCGCCGCATGATGTGGCCGAACTTCTGGCAGGCCTCGCCCACCGTGGGGGTGTAGACGAGCGGCATGAGCTCCGCGGGCTCCTGGCGGAGCAGCATGTAGAAGAGCCGTTCGTTGTGGTCGGCCAGCTCGTTCAGGTAGACGTACTTGTCCAGGTCC
Organism: uncultured bacterium; assembly: GCA_903861235.1. GTDB lineage: Bacteria > Planctomycetota > Phycisphaerae > Phycisphaerales > SM1A02 > SYAC01. The sequence continues at coordinate 166 of CAIOTP010000308.1, forward strand.
GTGGTGCACTGCTGCAGCTGCCGGCGCACGCGAAGCACCTGCGCCTCGGGCGAGGCGACTCCGTCGGGCAGGAGGCCCTGCAGGCCCAGCGCCTCTCGCTCCTGGTCGGTGAACGCCGTGCCCTTGTTCAACCGCGCATTGTTGAGGATGTCGCGTCCGTGCGGCATGCGCGCAGTGTACGGGCCGCCGCGCTCAGCGCCGGCTCTCGACGCGCTGCCATCGCCCCTTGGTCAGGCGCTCGCGTTCCTTGCAGCTGTCGCTCACCACGGTCGCCTCGAACGCGCCCGGCTCCAGCTGCACGCGGTACACGCCGTCGTCGTTGGTGCACCACCGCGACTCGGGCCGGAACATGAAGGTCACCTGCTCGCCGTCGTAGGTGTATTCGCCGATCACGACCCGGGCCTTGGGATCAGGTCGGCCGTAGGTGACCAGGCCGGTGGACTGGAAGGACAGCGTGGCGCCCTGCTCGTTGCGCCACGCCCCCACCAGATCCGGGCTGGCCACGCGCTCGGGGTTCCCCTTGCACGCGGAGAGGCAGGCGAACGCGACGAGGAACGTGGCAGGTGGAGTGGATCGCATCAGAACTCCATGACCAGCTGGATGGCGAACAGGTTGGGGGACTGCTGCACGAAGCCGTTCGTGCCCAGGTAGCTGTACTGCACCTTGAACTGCATGAAGCGGTCGATCTTCCAACCCAGGCAGGCGTCGATGCGCCACAGGTCGTTGTCCCAGCCCACTTCGCCTCCGGGGGGCACGGTGTTGTCATAGCTGCCGTACAGCTGCTGGTTCCATCGGCCCGCCAGCCACCATTGCGGCGCGAGCTTCCACTTGGCCTCCACGAAGTAGCTCCAGGTGTCCGCGGGCCCCAGGTTGGGCACGCGGAAGCGGTTCCACGCCGCCTCGGTCCAGATCTCGAGCGGTCCGTGCGCCCAGCTGATGTCGGTGCCGAGCACGGTCTGCGTGGTGTCCCACGCGTTCATGCTGCCGGTCACGCGCGGATCCTGGCTCACGTAGCTGCCGCCGCTGCCGCTGAAGCCGAGATTCCACGCCGCGTCCGGGCGCCAGCCCACGCGCCCGGTGAGCGTGGGATACGCGAAGCTCTTGTCCCAGAACTGCCACTCGCCAGGCCGGCTGCTCAGACCCGCGTTCTTCAGCTCGACCGCGTAGTCGAATCGATCCCAGGAGCCGCCGATCTGCCCGCCGCTCGTGTAGCTCGGGCCCCAGATCACCGGCAGCCAGGTGTTGTAGTTCATCACCTGGTTGCGACGGTTCAGGAACGCGGCGCGGCCGGGCGTGGCGGTGCCGCCGTTGGAGCCGTCGGTCACCGTGGTCATGGCCTCGTACATGAGCGGCGCGTTGATGAGCGGGTTCTGGAAGCTGAAGTGCCGGTTCACCCACTGGCCGAAGCAGGTGGCGAAGGTCCCGCCCTTGAGCACCAGCGCCGCCGTGTCCAGCGGCTGGAAGACCGCGAAGTACTCGTCCAGGTTCGCGTTCACGGCCATGTCCGCCGGGTCGAACTGCCGATACGCCTGGCCCAGCGCGACCAGCGACAGGCGGTCGCCGAATTCCATGGACACCAGACCGCTGAGCTTGGGGTAGTACAGCTGGTACTGGCCCGTGCGCACCAGCGAAGGCGGTGGCTGGTCGAACACCATGTAGTTCTGCGTGAACCAGAAGTCGCTGTTCAGGCGGAAGCCTCCGTCCGGACTCTCGTAACGGTGGAAGTCCTTCAGACCCTGGATCGCCTCCTCCAGCCAGTCGCCGCCGGACCGGTCGGATGGCGCCAGTCCGGCCTGGGCGGCGTCGGCGGTCATGGGCCGGTCCTGCACCCCCTGCGTGGACGCCGTGGCGGCGTCCGCGACCCTGGGAAGCGCCGCCTGCTGCGATGCGGCCGGCACCTGCTGCGCCATCACCTGCGAAAGCACGATCACGAGAGGGTTCATGCGTTCTCCTTCCAGTCCTCGAGCCGCCACGCGGCCACCGGCTGATCGAAACCCTTCACCTTCAGCGGCTCCAGCGCCGCCACGGTCCATCCCGCGCCCAGACGCTCACGGACCTGCTGGTCCACGTACACCGCGCCCGCGGGCGCCGCGGAGCAGAGCCTGGCGGCCAGGTTCACCCGGTCGCCCAGCACGGTGTAGTTGAGCCGCTTCTCGCTGCCCATGCATCCGGCCACCATGTCCCCAAAGGCCACCCCCACGCCGATCTGGATGGGCACGGCATCCGTGCGGTTGAGACGCTCGCGTTCGCGCACCATGTCCAGCGCACATCGAGCGGCCCGTTCCGCGTCGTCGGCGGCGCCTCGTGGTGCGCCGAACACCGCCATGATCAGGTCGCCCACGAACTTGTCCACCACGCCCCCGTGCCGATACACCACTTCGGTGAGCGCGGTCATGTGCCGGTTGAGAAGTTCCACCACTTCGTGCGCCGTTCGGCTGTTGGTCAGCGGCGTGAAGCCGCGAATGTCGCAGAAGATCACGGCCGCCGGCGTGGTCACCCCGCCCAGACCCACGCTGCCGCCGATCATGCGCTCCGCGATGCCGGGATCCGCCACCAGATCCAGCAGGCCGCGGTACTTGTCGCGAAGCGTGAGCCCCAGCGTCATCTCGTTGAATCGCTCGGCCAGCAGGCCCAGTTCGTCGCCGCGGACCACCGGCAGTCGCACCGCGTAGTCGCCCCGGCCCACGCGGGTGGCGGCTTCGCTCAGCTGGGCCACAGGCCGTGCCAGGCCCCGGGCGGTGACCACCGCCACCACCACCCCGATCAGAACGCCCACCGACCCGGCGGCCAGGCCGGACAGCAGCAGTCGTCGCACGGCCTCATGCATGGGCACCAGGCTCGCGGCGGTCACCAGTCGCACGGAGGCGTCGCCCGCGTCGATCGGCTGCAGCCGAGCGAGCCACGGCTGGCCATCCAGTCGCAGCGGACACTCCACCACCTCGGCCTCGACGCCCGCATCCCGCGTCAGCTCGGCGGCGGCAGAACCGGGCAGCTGGTCGCCGTACAGGCGGCCCTCGAGCAGCAGCCCGGTGCGCAACGGGCTGCCACCCTCCACGGCCATCGCCTGCGGGGGCACGAAGGGGAAGAACACCGCCAGCGTGCCCAGCCGCGATCCATCCTCCGGATCCGGCACCGCGAAGTACATGGCCTGCAACGCCCGGTCCCCCACCGCCAGATAGGCAAGCCGCTCGTCGGCGCCCTGTTGCACCGCGACAGGCTCCCGTTGCCATCGCCGACCCACGGCCGCGTCGATGTCCGCATCGTTGCCGCTGGGCTCGATCGGCTTGCCCCCACGGTCCAGGAACAGATAGCCCGCCGCCGACTTGCCGCCGCTGGCCACCTCCCTGGCCCTTCGGAAGAACTCCTTCAGATCGTCGGAGGTGCGGTCATACAGGTCGTCCGCGTGTCCCTCCCCGCTGGCCCATGCGCCCATGGCCGCGAAGACGCGAGGCAGCGCCACCAGCCGACGGCACTGCGCCTGCACGGCCTTCAGTTCGGCATCCCGCACCGCCACCACCGTGCGGGCCTCGGCCTGGAACAGGTCCATGAGCGACTGCCGATACGCGCCTCGCACCTGGGCAGAACTGGCCAGCAGACCCAGGGCCGTGGCCACCAGCACCACCGCCAGCATCGCCAGGGAGAGTCGTGTGGCGAACTTCACCGGAGGCTCATGCGGGACCGGTCCAGTCCACGGTGTTCTCGCCGGGCTTCAGTTCCACGGTCCGTTCCACCGTCTCCTTGGGACTCAGCCACACCTTGAAGGTGTGCTTGCCCGCCGGCAGACCCTCCAGACGGAACTGACCCTTGGCGTCGGTGCTGGCGAAATGCGGCGAATCCACCACCACGATCGAGCCTCGCATGTGGTCGTGCACCTCGCAGAACAGCGACACGGTGCCTGGCTTGTCGAACACCACGGCGGGCGGCTCCTCACCGGGCCGGTAGCGGCCCAGGTCGAACTTCTTCGATCCGCTGTAGCTGAACACGCTGTGATAGATGGGGTCCTTGTTGGGGAAGAGCACCGGCGTGCCCACCTGCACCGGCAACACGGCCGGCCGGAACTGAAGCCCTTCCTGGGCCAGCTCCACGGGCTTGATCTTGGAGCTGTCGGCAGGCGGAAAGGAGCCGGTGAGCCAGACCACGCTTGCGGGCGGATCCGGCTCGCCCACGCGTTCCGTGGTCTTGCCCGCGTAGGCCGCCTTGGCACCGCCGGCCCCCGCCTTTCGGGGCTGCACAGGCACCCGGCCCACCAGCGTGCACATGCCGGATCCCACGGCGGAGGGCGAGGAGGCGGCTGGAGGCGGAGGCGGCTCTGCAGCCATGGCCAAACCCGCCACCAGAAGCCCTGCACAAACCCGCCACACGATTGGATTTGCCCGCATGGCACGGCAGTCTACCCGTGTTTTCAAGGGCTCCCGGCAATTCCCGACCCGGCACTTGCCTTTCCTGGTTCCGCATTGGAGGGTGTCGATGTCGGATGAGGGGCATCCGACACAACGCAACGGTGTGGGGCAGTTTCACATCGGCCGTTGCAGAGGGAGGGGCCAGCTCGAGGTGGGCTGGCTTCTCTCGTTTTTGCGGGTCC
>CAIOTP010000309.1 GCA_903861235.1 uncultured bacterium
GCCGGCGCCGGTCTCGGCGATGATGCGGGTCTTGCCCAGCCGCTTCGCCAGCAGGGCCTGACCGATGGTGTTGTTGATCTTGTGGGCGCCCGTGTGCGCCAGGTCCTCGCGCTTGAGCCAGATGGCCGCGCCGCCGGCATGTTCGCTCAGGCGCCCGGCCGGGCCCAGGGGAGTGGGACGGCCCACGAAGTCGCGGAGCAGCTCCTCCACTTCGCGTGCGAAGCTCGGATCGTTGCGGGCTTCCGCGTAGGCGCGGTCCAGCTGCTCCAGCGCCGCCATGAGCGTCTCGGGCACGTAGCGGCCGCCGAATCGGCCGAAGCGGCCCGCCGCGTCGGGAACCTGCGTGATGCTGGCCATGGGCCGATCCTAGCGGGCGTTCCCCGGGAAATCAGGTGGGCATCGGCGGAAGCCGTCGGCGGCGCATGCGGCGTCCCGCGGCGCCCATCGGCCCGCTGACCGCGTAGGCCACGAAGCACACCGCCAGCGCGACCTGCAGCCACCAGATGGCCATCACGACGGGGATCACGATCCGCACCAGCGAGCCGAAGTCCTTCCGGCCCGCGACCCAGCGGTTGATCAGGTGCGGATAGCGCATGGTGCTCACCATGCCCAGCGCGGCCAGGGCCGTGACCAGGGGGATCAGCAGGCTGCTGCCCTTCTCGAAGCCCGGGGGGAACTCCCCGCCGAAGCGCTTCACGAGCAGGTGCTGGTGGAGGAGGATCAGGCTCGCCACGCAGCCTGCGGCGCCGGGCGAGGGCAGGCCCCGGAACCAGCGGTGGTCCTCGAGGTCCGCCGAGGGCGTCTCCACATTGAACCGAGCCAGGCGAAGCGCCGTGCAGCAGATGTACGCGGCCGCGATGGTCCAGGTGACGCGGGCGTAAAGGTTGTCCGCGTCGGGGCCCAGCACGCCCGTGTAGTGCTCGGGTCCGTAGTAGTGGCTGACCAGCCGCAGCATCATGTACGCCGGAGCCACGCCGAAGGTGACCATGTCCGCCAGCGAATCGAGCTGGGCTCCCAGGTCGCTGGTGCTCCGCGTGAGCCGGGCCACGCTGCCGTCGAGCGCGTCCAGGAACATGCCGACGAAGATCAGGCAGCCCGACACGGTCAGCGTGCTCCAGCCGAACACGGCGCTCTCGGCCACCGGCATGGCGGCGTAGTGGATGGCCGCGAAACCGCACAGCAGGTTGCCCAGGGTCATCAGCGCCGGCAGCACCGCGAGCGCGGCCAACGGACGCCGGAACCGGGTGTGCGGTCGGAAGCGGACTCGGGGTCGGGTGGGTGTGACGGGATTCATGGGCCGGGAGCCGGTCCAGTGTCCCAGCCCGGGGGGGGCGTGTCCACGCCCTCGATCCCGGGCGGCACGATGCCCGACGGAAGCCTGGGCACCAGCACCAGCGCCGTGGAGAAGCCACTGGAGCCGTCCTGTCCCCGTCGCGCGTCGGGCTCGCCCAGCAGGAACATGCCGCACGGGGCGGGCAGTTCGGCTTCCACGGCAGGTCCCTTGCCTCGTGGCGGCGGCGGTCGCGGGAGCAGCAGCAGCGCTTCGCCCTCGCGAAGGCTGCAGGCGAAGGTGGCTTCCCGCAGCAGCCAGCCGTCCGGCGACGCACCCGGCGTGGCGGTGCGTCGCGTCTCCTGATGAAGCAGATGGATGGCCAGTTCGGCGTCGATGCGGCCGCCCGTGGCGTCGGGCACGACCCAGCCTCGGAGCGCCAGGGCCACGGTGTCCAGCGGGCCGGCGCGCCAGCCAGGCACCGCCGCGGTGGCCACGCCTGCGGGCACCTGTCGTTCGACCAGGTCGACCCAGGCGGTGGCGGTGCCGATCTCGGTGCGGACGACCTCGGAGACGGGCCCCAGCCGCTCGCGCACGGTCTCCGCGTCTCCGGCCCGGATGATGGCCGCCTGCAGTCCAGCGGCCGCCAGAGAGCGGCGCAACGCCGGCGATGGCCACGGCCTGGCTGCGTACGCCGCGGCGATCGCCTCCATCTCGGGCGCACCCGCACGGATGGCGTAACGCAGGCACTGCAGGCCGTCCGGGCCGCCTGAACGCGCCGTGATCGTCGGCGCGGGGGCCGGCGTCGAGCCGCAACCCACCAGCAGCACGGCGGCCACCGTGGCCAGGGCGCGTCTCACGGGCGCGGCAGCGACCCGTCGTCGGGCATCGCGTTGATGCGGTCGATCATCCGCCGGAGCGTGCCGAAGGCGCGCTTGGCGAAGTGGAACCGCAGGCGGGGCAGGTCCGGGTGGTCCTGCTCGCCCTCGACCTGTCCGGTCTGGTGGATGTCGCCCGTCTTCACGATCGACTTGAACTCGTGGTTGAGCGCCTGCAGCTGCACTTCGCTGAGCGGCCGCTTCAGGCGGATCACGAAGTGGTCGTCCACGTAGCGGCTGCTGTGGTAGCGGTGATAGAAGCGGAGGATGCGTCGCACCCCGTCGGCCGGATCCGAGGCGATCTCGCAGAGGCCGGGATCCTCGGCGCTGATCCATCCCTGCGCGAGCAGGTTCTCCACCACGCCGAACTCCCATCGCTTCCAGTAGCCCAGCGGCTTGCCGTCGGGTCCGGACCCCTCCACGAGCACGATGGGCACCATGGGGCTCTTGCCGGTCTGCACCAGCGTGAGCACCTCGAAGATCTCGTCCATGGTGCCGAAGCCGCCGGGGAACACCGCCACCGCGTCGGAGTGGCTCACGAACATGAGCTTGCGGGTGAAGAAGTACTTGAAGGTGAGGAGCTTCTCGTCGCCGGCGATCACCTCGTTGGCGTTGGTCTCGAACGGCAGGCGGATGCTCAGGCCGAAGCTGGCCTCGCGGCGAGGTCCCTCGTGGCCCGCCTTCATGATGCCGTCGCCGGCGCCGGTGATGGCCATCCAGCCCTCGGCGGCGATCAGCTGCCCGAACTCGCGGGCGGCGTGATAGTCGGGGTGGGTGGCGGGCGTGCGGGCGCTGCCGAAGATGCTGACCTTCCGGACGCCGCGATATCGGTTGAAGAGCCTGAACGACCGGCGCATCTCCTTCACCGCCAGTTCGATCAGCTTCACCTGCCCGACGTCCATGCCGTCGCCGAGCATCTTCATGGCGGTCAGGGCCAGTTCCTCGACATGGCGGCGCCGACGCGCCTTCACGGTGGGGCTGCCGTGCTCGTGCCCCTCGGCGGCCTCGCGGATGACCGCCTCGAGGCGGGTGCGGAGCGAATCCTCGTCGATGGGCGAATCGTGATGCTGCGTCATGGTGTCTCTCTCGCGGCCACCTCGGGCGATGGCGGCGTCCTGGCGCTCGGGTCCTCCCCGAGCGGTGGCAGGGGTGTCAGCCGGACGGACGGATCGGATGCCGGTCCCGAGACATCGATCACGAAGAACTGGTCCGCTGCCGCGCCGAACAGGTCGCTGATCAGGGGAACCGTGCCGCGGTTGCGGAACCTCATGGCCACGTCCCAGGTCCGCAGGTCCAGGCTTCCGGTGCCCAGCAGCTTCAGGGTGGGGCAGGTCAGGTCGAAGCGGTCGAACCGCAGGTCCGGCCCGCGCAGGTGGAAGCGGACATCGGCCGTGTCAAGACTGTCGGCAAGGGGAAGCATGAGCTGGGAGGCCTGGAGCATGCGGAGCGTAAGCGGAAGTTCGCCCATGCGTGCCTGCGTGGCCTCCACGCGGCCCACCCCGGTGGCGGGACCGGAGGAGCTGAATCCACCCTCCATGGCGATCGAGCCGCGCACCGAGCCGGTGGCGCCGATGCCGGCGGCGGCGTCTCCGCCACGGACCAGGCCCGCCAGGTCCGCGCCGTCGAAGGCCACCTGCACCGACCAGCGGTCCTCGGAGGGATCGATGAGCGCGTCGCAGAGGATGCGGCCGCCATAGAGCGAGCCCGCCAGCCGCTCCACATGGGTGGGCGAGCCGCCCGGGCCCACCTGCAGCGATCCGTCCACCCGTTCGATCAGACGGCCTCGGACCAGGAACGAGCCCTGGCCCAGGCCCAGCGCGATGCGCACCGGCGGATCCAGGGTGGGGCGAGCGATCACGCCGAAGTCGGCGTGGATGCTCTCCAGAAGCACGCCCGCGTCCATGGCGCCGTCGTCCAGGCGGATGGTGCCGCGGAGGCCGACCGCGGGCTCCTCGGGAGACCAGCCGAGCAGCTTCAGGTCGACGGCGCTGCTGGATTCCGCCGTCAGGTCGATGTTCCGCAGTCCCTCCGCGAGTCCGTCGGGCAGGATGCCGGCGATCGAGGGGTGCAGCGGCGAGAGGTCGAACCGCAGCGGCATGTCCTCCACGCGGACCGAGCCCGGACCGATCGAGAGGGCGCCGCCCAGGCGGAAGGTGCCGCACGACACGCGTCCCTGCAGGGGAAACCTCCGCGAGCCCAGAGGGTCGTGGATCTCCACCCGACCGGGCGAGAGCCGGAGTTCGGCGCCCTCCGCGAGCGCCAGATGGGTGGGCACGCCGCCCGGGTCGCCGAACACGTCGGTCGGGCCCTCGATCTCCACGCCCCAGTCGGCGCGCATCCTGTCCTCCGCCGCGTGACCCAGATGCACGCGGCCGGCGGCCGATCCGGTGGGATTCCATCGTTCGCACACCTCGGCCACGGCACTCACGCCACCGGCGCGCATGATCGTGGGCAGCAGGGGAGAGTCGAGAGCGTCGATGCGCCATTCCGCCACGAGATCCTGCCTGCCGGCGGGGCCCAGGGCGATCAGGCCGTCGCCCCGGATGGCGGCCACGGGACGCCCGGCCTGCATGGCGTCGATCTCCACATCCACCAGTTCGAGCGAGGGCCCGTCGATCACCAGGTGTCCGCAGCGGAGCTCGATGCGGCAGGGCTGTCCGTCCGCCTCCAGGTCGATGCCCGGGGTGGTGAAGGTGGCGCGCCGGGTCTCCGGTCCGTCCAGGGGCTGCGCGACCACGATGTCCGCGTCGAAGACGCCGCGGACGCGGCAGCGTTCCCACGCCTCGGTGGCGGAATCCTCGAACGCGTCGGGCAGCATCTTCGGGAGCCAGACCCCCAGCGGAACATCGTCCAGCCGGGCGCGGAGCCAGCGGTCCCTGCGTCGCATGTCGGCCCCGCCCTCGGCCTCCACGCGTCCCTCGCCCACGCGTCCCTTCAGGGACTGCAGCCACGCCAGCCGCTCGGTCACGCGAGCCCGTGCGGTGACTCGATCCATGTCGAAGCCCGCCGGCCACGGCAGGCCGCTGCTCTCCAGCAGTCGGTCGGGCCCGTCGCGGGGCGTGAAGGCGCCGTCGGTGAGGAAGACATCCAGGTCCAGCGTGGTGTCGCCATCGGCGCCGCTGCCGATGCCGCCGCTCACCGCCAGTTCGCCGGTCATGCCCAGGGCCTGCATGGCCCTGGCGATCTCGCTTCGGCGCCGTCCGGGCCAGTCCTGGGCCTGCTCGTCGGAGGGGTTCCAGGAGTCCAGCGGCAACGCCGCCAGCAGAAGCGGGTTGATCCGGTCGTGGGCCACCACCACCTGCAGCCTGGGCAACGCCTCGCGGCCATGGTCGGCGCGGGGGATGCCGACCTCGCCGTGGATGGTGCCCTCGCCTCCACCCGCGGTGGTGAATCGCCAGCGGCCCTTGGGCAGCACGATGCTCTCGTCCTCCAGTTCGATCAGCCCCTCGTGCACGTCGATCGGGTAGGGAAAGCGTGTGCAGAGCACCTTGGCGTCCTGCACCGAGATGGTGCCGGTGGTCTCCACGATGTCGCCGCCGCCGCGCTTGCGATGCACGCGGATGTCGAAGCGGCAGGTGCCGCCCAGTCGCGTGCCCTGCTCGGGCAGCAGGCCCGCCTGGACCAGACGGTCTCGCATGGACCGCGCGAAGAGCAGCTCGAAGATCCGACGCGGTCCGGGCTGGAAGGCGTTCTGCAGCGCCTCGTCGATCGGCGCCGGGGTGGCGGTCTGCACCTGCAGGTCCACGCCGGCGTCGTCCTCGGCCCCGTCCACGGTTCCGGTGATCAGCATGCCGCAGCCGCTCGAGCCGACGGCCTTCAGCTGCCGCACGAACACCTTGTCGTTCTCGAACTCGATCTGGGCATCCACGCCGGTGAGCGGGTAGGGGAAGTTCACGTACTCGCCCTCGCCCTCCCGGATCCGCAGCGAGCCGCTCACGCTCGGCTCGGGCACGGGCCCGCCGATGGTCGAGGGCGGGCGCGACGCGCGGGCCTGAATGGCCAGGCTGCCCTGACGCACGCGGAAGTTGTCCAGGATGTTCACCACCACCCGCGGCAGCTCCACGACCCACGCCTGGCCTTCGCGGTCGCGCCGCAGCGTGAAGTCCGGCACGGTCGCCTCCAGCTCGAATCCGGCGTGGAGCATGGCCTCGCGGAACCAGGGTTCCGCGTCCTCCATGCTGGCCGGCGGCGGCGTCTGTCGGAAGTCCAGGGAGAGCGAGAGCGTGGCCGGCAGGGGCACGGCCACCTCGCGAGGATCCGAGAGGAACGGTCCCATCCGCTCCGTCGGCACCACCGAGAGCAGGCGTCCGGCGAAGTCCTTCAGCGTGAGACGGTTGTCCTGGAAGAGCACGGTGCCGCGATCCACGGCCATGCGAGGCAGGCCCGCGGCGTCCTCGATGCGTCCCTCGCGGAACCGCCACCAGTCCTGGCCGAGGCCGAAGTCGCTCAGGTTGAGGGCCGCGTCCCTCAGGTTGAAGCTGGCCTCACGAACGGGGCTCTGAGGATCACCCCGGATGCGGAGCTCGGTGACCGAGCCCTTCACCCCCAGGCGGTCCCAGCTCTGGCCGTAGACCAGCGGCAGCA
>CAIOTP010000310.1 GCA_903861235.1 uncultured bacterium
CCCGTAGTATTGCCGGCTCCAACCCCGACGGGTATTCTGGCATATTCGTCGTGACCGTCACCGTACACTAGGGCCGAGCTGAAACTGAAGGGATCGTTGCCGTCTCCGTCACCGTCAAGATCGCCATCGCAGTTCGACCTGTTCGCGCAGGGGCCGAACTGCAGCAGCAGCGAGCCGATGTCCGCCGCGCTCACCTCGCCGTCGCCGTCCAGATCGGCGTTGCAGGGCGTGGTCTGGGCCCGGGCGTTCGTGACGATCAGCATCGCGGCCACCGCAGGCACACAACGCCCTGCAAGCCGCGACCACCGGTCTGATTGTTGACGCATCGGCATGTCGAATTTCCGGAAGGGGCGAACCCCCATTCTGACACGGCAGGCGCTTCACTCAAGCCAAAAACCGCTTGGAGCGATCAAAAATCGGCAGCGGAAACGCCGCAATCGACCTTCTGCGTGTCCATGCCGGCCCTGACCACCCGGGCGCGCCCCGCGAACCCCGATCCCGCCTTCCCCCGAGCGACGCCTCCGGCATGGCCTGTGCCGCGGTGTCGCGAGGAGCGAAGCGAGAGCCCCACACGTTCCGCAGGATCGGGTGACCGAGCGGTAGCGACGAGCGCCAAGCCGAGGCGCATGCGAAGCGGAGCCGAGGCGTCCGCGGCACAGGCCATGCCGGAGGCGGAGCGGTGGAACGCGCGCACGCCATGCCGGTGGCCGAGCGATCGACCTGAAACCGTGCCCTCGGTGCATCCTCAGTTCACCACCTGTGGACAACCACTGCCTCCTCCGCTTCCACCACGGCAAAACGCGGATTTTCCGCCTGCTCTTCTTGATCGACCGTGACTTTCGGGGAATGTGTCCTGCGTGTGGGCCGGTGGGCTGCCAGCTGCGTTGGCGGCGGAAGGCTTGTTCGCGATGCGGACGGTGGATGATCGTCGGGGGCGTCTGGCACGCCTGATCGAACTCGCGCAGACCTACCGCGGATGGGGCCGCAACGAGATCGCCCGCGCGCTCGGCCGCGATCCAGGCAAGGTCCTTCCTGACAGCGGCAACCCCAAGCTGGACCTGGTGGTCTCTCTGGCCCATGCGCTGGACTGGCCGGTGGGCACCGTGGCCGAGGACCTGGGCCTGGAGGAGCTGCCGGAGACCGAGGCGCTCTCTGCCGCCGAGCTGGACGCCCGGGCGATCGACTGTCACCGGGCGGGGAACTGGCGGGGCATGGTCGACATGGCGCGGCGCATGCTGCGCGTGGCCACGCTTCCGGTGGAACGCGCGGTCGCCTGCAACCGCGCGGCAGGCGGCTTCGACGGTCTTGGCCTCTACGCGCGAGCCCTTCCCTATCTGCAGGCGGGTCTGGCCGAGCCGGGCATCCCCGAGGGTCTGCGTCTCATGCTGACCGTGAACCTGGCCAACGCGCACTATGTGCTGTGGCATCTGGTGGAGAGCCGCGCCGCCAGCCGGGATGTGCTCGACGCCATGATGGACCGGCCACCGCAGGATCGCCGCGAACGGGTCTGCCACGCCTTTGCGCACTATGTCCGCGGGTCAAGCGCCCGGCGGATGGCCCAGCTCGACCCGCCGCGAGCCGCCCCCCTGGCCGCGGCCGCCCGACCGGACCTGGAATGCGCCATGCACGACTACGAGGACCTGGCCGACGCCCATGGCGATGCCCGCTACGCCGCGCTCGCCAACACGTGCAGAGGCGCGCTGCTCGAGGTGGATGCGATCCTGGGTCGCGTGACACCGGTGGAGGCCATCGATCTGCTGCAGGTCGCGCTGGATCGCGTGATCGATGTCCAGGCCCAGGAACCCGGCGACTGGCTGGAGAGCTGGGGCTGGTGGTGCATCTTCGGGTGCAATGTGGCTTCCAGGCACCTGCCCATCCATGACCTGGGTCGGCCCATGGCCGTCTTCACCAACAAGGCGATCGAGATCGCGGAGCGGCTGGACAACTGGAGCCTTCGCGAGCGGGCGCTCTCCATGGACCTGTTCCGGCACGACCGTGATCCGGATGCACCTTGGACGCTCGACGAAGACGAGATCCGCGCCGTGGTGGGAACCATGGGACGGTTCCCCGCCTTCCGTGACCGCGGTTACCGCATCCTGCACGAGGCCCGGGTCCTGCTGCTCGAAGGAGGCCCGCGATGCTGAACAGGCCGACCCGGACCTCCGCATGCATGGCCGCGCTGGCGCTGACCGGGCTGACCGCCATCGCCGGTCAACGCTCGGCGGCCATCGAGCCGGCCACGGGCGTGACCGCTTCGGCCATGCCCTCGGGCCTGCCGTGGTGGAAACGCTCCCTCGCCCACACCGTGCAGGAGGAGTGGCTGTTCGCCCAGCACATGGACACCCAGCATGGTCCACGATGGCGCACCGCGCTTCCCGACAAGACGGTCGCCCGGATGTACCAGCACTGGCTGCAGGATCGACACGGGGGTCCGAGCCCGTGACGGGAGTGTTCCTCGCCACGACAACCCGTAGACTTCCGCGACCCCTTCATGCGTCGCTCGGCGCACATCCTTGGCGCGGGCGGCATCGGCATCGCGGTCGCGGAAAGCCTGATGCAGGCCGGCTGGCAGGTCACGCTGGTGGAGTCCCACCCCGCCAAGTTGGAGGCCGCCCGCCACGAGGGCGTGACGCTCGAAGGCCGGCCCACGCGTCGGCCCCAGGTGCAGGACTTCGGTTCGTGGCATCCGCCCGCGGACACGCCGGTGCTGCTGTGCACCAAGACCTTCGACAATCCGGCGGTGCTTGATCGATTCCGCTCGGTGGATCGGCTGGTGCCGGTGCAGAACGGCTACGACCCTCTGCTGGAACGGCAGCCACACCCTGGCGAAGCCATCGCCTCGTTCGTGTCCACGTGCCCGGCGGACCGGCCCGTGGCTCGCATCACGCGACCGGGCGACCTGCACATCGGCCCGCGCCGGCCGTGCGACACGACCGCCTCCGCCCATCTGGACGAACTGGCCGACGCCCTGTCACGGGGCGGGCTCTTCCGCGTGCACCGCGTGGAAAGCGTGCGCCCCTTCAAGGCGACCAAGCTCATGTACAACGCGGCCATCTCGCCCCTGGCGGCGGCGGCGGGCGTGGACAACGCGGTGCTCATCACCGAGCCGCTGGCCCGGCGGCTGTTCTTCGCGCTGCTGAAGGAGAACCACCGCATCCTCCGCCACGCCGGCGAGCGGCTGGAGCGCATCGGCCCGTTCCACCCCGACACCGTGATGCGCATCCTGGCCACGCCCCTGCTGCCGCGCCTGCTGGCGGCGTTCTTCCGTCCTTCGCTGCGAGGCACCTACTGCTCCATGCGTCCGGACATGGGCTCGGGACGCACCGAGGTGGACGCGTACAACGGGCACCTGCTCCGGCTCGCGGGTTCGCAGCCGGCGCCGATCAACCGTGCCGTGCTTGAGATGGAGGCCCGCATCTCCATGCAGCGACTGGAACCCTCGCGCGAGCACCTTCGCTCGTTGGCTGCCACCTTGCCACGGGGCGTGGCGTGATCGACCTGGTCACCGGCGGCGCGGGCTTCATCGGTTCGCATCTGGTCGACCGCCTGCTCGCGCACGGCGGCTCGGTGCGCGTCATGGAGCACCCCAACGCCCGCGTGGATCACCTGCCCTTGGACCGGATCGAACTGGTGCGCGGCGACATTCGCCAGGCCGACGCCGTGCGACAAGCCACACGGGGCTGCCGCCACGTGTATCACCTGGCGGCGGATCCCAACCTGTGGCGACGCGACCGTGCCGGCTTCGACGCCATCAATCATCAGGGTGCCGTGCAGGTCATGCGGACGGCCCTCGATCAGGGTGCCGAGCGCGTGCTCTTCACCAGCACCGAAAGCATCCTGACCTCCCCGGGCCGGCTCGGTGGTGCCGTGGAACATGCGCGCTTCCAGGAACGCGACATGCTGGGGCCCTACTGCCTGAGCAAGTTTCGGGGCGAGCGGGCTGCGCTCCAGCTGGCTGAACAGGGTGCTCCCGTCCTGGTGTGCAGTCCCACGCTTCCGGTGGGACCTGGTGACCGCAGGCAGACGCCTCCCACACGCATGGCGCTGGCGTTTGCACGCGGCGCCATGCCCGCGTACCTCGACTGCCGGTTCAACCTGATCGACGCCCGCGACGCCGCCGAGGGCCTGCATCGCGCCATACAGGTGGGGCGACCCGGCGTCCGCTACCTGGTCGGGGCGCACAACACCCGGTTGATCGAATGGCTCACGCTGCTCGGCGAGGTGATGGGTCGCACCCCGCCCCGCCTGCAGGTGCCCTATCCACTGGCGTTGGCGGTGGGCTGGTGCAGCGAGCGGTGGTCGGACCTGGTCACGCATCGACCGCCGCTGGCCACGGTCACCGGTGTCCGGCTGACGCGGCGGAGCATGCACTTCGATCCGACAGCCTCGCTTGCCGAACTGGGTCTTTCGCCGCGACCGTTGCACCAAAGTGCCGCCGACGCGGTGGCGTGGTACCGGCGACAGGGTTGGCTGGGGCCCGCGAACCACGCCGGTTGCGACGGCGCCTCTGCGCCGTAGCATCGCCGCATGGCGCATGGCCTGCTCCTGGTGCTCAGTGGCCCTTCGGGCGTCGGCAAGACGACCATCGCCCACGAGCTCATCCGCCGCTTCGGCGGACACTTCAGCGTGAGCTGCACCACGCGCAGTCCGTCCACCGGCGAGCGGGACGGCGTGGACTATCACTTCATCAGCGAGGGCAGCTTCGCGGCCATGGTGAAGGACGACGCGTTCCTGGAGCACGCCACGGTGTTCGGTCGCAGCAGCTACGGCACTCCACGCGAGCCGGTGGAGCGCTCCCTCCACGCCGGCGAACTGGTCATCCTGGACATCGACGTGCAGGGCGCCGAGCAGGTCCACACGAAGGTGCCGGACATGCTGGGCATCTTCATCCTGCCGCCCGACGAGGATTCCCTGCTCGCCCGCCTTCGGCAGCGAGGACGGGAGGACGAGGCGGCCATCCAGCGTCGCTTCGCCGAGGCCCGACGCGAGATGGACCGCGCTCGCGGGAACAGCGTCTACGACGCCTTCGTGGTGAACGACGACCTGGCCGGCGCCATCGAGCAGGTGGCCGAGCTGGTCGGCGCCAGGCTCGGGCGCGTGCGGGCATGACCATGTCGGCCTCCGTGGGGATCCTGGCCGCCACCTGGACGGACCTGGGCATCGTGGCCCTTCCGCTGGTGGCGGGACTGGTGCTGGTGATCGTGCTGGCCGCGCTCTACAACGGCCTGGCCGTGGCGCGGGTGCGCACCCGCAACGCACTCTCGCAGATCGACGTGCAGATGCGTCGCCGCCACGACCTGATTCCCAGCCTGGTCGAGACCGTGCAGGGCTACATGGCCCATGAGCGCGGCACGCTCGAGGCCGTGACCCGAGCTCGCGCTTCGGTGCAGCAGGCGATCGAGGGCCTGGCCGCAGGTCCGCTGACCGGCATGCGATCGCTGGCCGTGGCCAGCATGACCTTGGACGGTGCGCTTCGTGGTCTGCTGGCCCGCGTGGAGGCGTATCCGGATCTTCGGGCGAGCCAGGTCATGCAGCGCCTGCAGGACGAGCTGGTCGGCACCGAGAACCGCGTGGCCTTCGCGCGCCAGGCCTTCAACGACGCGGCCATGCGCTACAACGAACGCGTGGTCACCTTTCCGGGCAACCTGGTCGCCGGCTGGTTCGGCTTCGCCCAGGCGGAGATGTGGGAGACGGATCCGGACACCCGCGGCGTGCCGAGCGTGTCCCTGCGGAGCGGAGCGTGAACTTCTTCGACCATCAGGATGCCGCGAAGCGCGGCACGCGACGGCTGGTGGTGCTGTTCACGCTGAGTCTGCTGGGCGTGATCGCCATGCTGTACCTGCCCCTGGCGGTGGTGATGGCGTCCGAGGCGGACAAGAGTCCCTACGCCCCATCCGCCGCACCCTGGTGGAACCCCGGCGTTTTCGCGGCGGTGGCCCTGGGCTCCACGGTGATCATCCTGCTCGGTGCGGGCGCGAAGAGGCTCCAGCTTTCGGGCGGCGGCAAGGCGGTGGCCGAGTCGCTGGGCGGCCGCTGGCTCCAGCCGGCCGGTGCCAGCCCCGCGGAGCGGCGGCTGCTGGATGTGGTGGAGGAGATGTCGATCGCCAGTGGCATGCCGGTGCCTCCGGTGTATGTGATCGAGGACGCTTCCATCAACGCCTTCGCCGCGGGTCACACACCCAAGGACGCGGTGCTCGGCTTCACACGCGGAGCCATCGACCAGCTCACGCGCGACGAACTGCAGGGGGTGGTGGCGCACGAGTTCAGCCATGTGGCCCACGGGGACATGCGGCTCAACCTGCGGCTGGCGTGCGCGGTGGCGGGCGTCATGGTCATCGCGCTCATCGGCCGCGGGGTGCTCCATGCCGCGGCGCGGATGCCGGCCAGCCGAAGCCGCAAGGGTGACGGGCGTGCGGGTGTGGCGGTGATCGGCCTGGTGCTCCTGGTCGTGGGCGGACTCGGTGCGCTCTTCGGCCGCCTGCTCCAGGCGGCCGTCAGCCGCCAGCGGGAGTTCCTGGCGGACGCCAGTGCCGCCCAGTACACGCGGAACCCGGCGGGCCTGGCTTCGGCGTTGCGGCGCATCGCCGGGCTCCACGACAACCGCATGGAGAGCGACGCGGCGAGCGGGCTGAACCACTTCTTCTTCACCAGCGCGGCTCGCGCCTGGCTCGCTTCGCATCCCCCCATCGAGGAGCGCATCCGCCGTCTGGAGGGCGCCGCGGTGGCGCCGGTGGCGCGGTCGAGCCGCGACGGCGCGAACCTGCCCACGGGTGCGGCGGGACTGGCCTCCGCCGATCCCACGCCGTCCGCCCAAGGTGCCGTCATCCCTGGCCGAGCGGTGGAGTCCGCGCGACAGATCCTGCGGCATGACCTGCCGCGCAAGCTCCTGGCGGCCTGTCAGGAACCCTTCGATGCGCAGGCCGTGGTGCTGCTCCTGGCGTGGTCCACGCACGAGGATGCCCGTGAAGCTCAGCGCCAGGCGGTGCGCTCGGGACTGGGACCGGCCATGACCTCCACGCTCACCCGTCTCCACCCTGCCATGAAGGAACTGGGTGAATCGCTGCAGCTGGTGGTGCTCGACCTGTGCATGCCTGCGCTGCAGCAGCTTTCGCTCCCGCAGTACCAGGCCTTCCGCTCCACCCTGGCGGAGGTCATACGCGCCGACGGCCGCGTGACCCTGCTCGAGTGGACGCTCCGCTCGGTGCTGGGCCGCCGCGTGGAGGGACGTTTCGGCGCACTGCGGGACCGTCCAGGCTCCGCCTCCGTGGCGTCCCGTGCACGCGACGCCTGGCTGCTGCTCTCGGCTCTGGCCCATGCCGGCGCGCCCGCCCGCGCCACCACCGCACTGGCGCGCGGCCTGTCGAACCTGGAGCTGCCCGACCAGCCGCCCGCCCCGCTGGCTTCGTGCTCGCTCGATGCCGTGGACGCCGCGCTCGAGGGCCTGGCGCGACTCTCGGAGACCGGGCGACACCGCCTGGTGGAAGCGGCGGCGGAGGTGGTCTCGGAGGACGGCCAGCTGCATCCCCGTGAGGCGCTTCTGTTGCGGGCGGTCGCCGACCGGCTCGACGTGCTCATGCCCAGCATGGTCGAGCTGCTCGAGCGGGATGCACCCGGCGCCGCACTCGACCGCCGCCGCTAGACGCTCCGTAGCATGTCGCCCATGCCGGATCGGCGCCCGCTTCCCGTGCTCACCCTGCTCGCGCTGCTCGCGGGCTGCAGCGCTTCGCCCCCCTCCACCGCCACCCAGACGACCGGCAAGCCTGAGGCTCCGGCACCTCAGGTGGCCGTCACCAGCGATCGACTGGCCGGCCGATGGATCCTTTCTCCGGGTGACTGCCACATGCCGCCCTCCGAGGCCCCCGAGCAGGGCTCTCCGGTGGTGAGTCCGGCCGGCGCGGTGCTCACGCTGGGCTCCGGCGGCAACATGACCTCGCGGCAGGGTGACTTCATCCGCCGGGGCACTTGGAAGTTCGACGGCTCGGCGCTCAAGATCGCCGTCGAGCCGCCGCCGCGGCGCCTGGACATGGGTTTCATCCCCGTGCTCGAACCCGGCCGACTGGTGCTGCAGGGCGCCGACGAGATGGTGCTCGTCTACCACCGCGACCCGTTCGTGGGGGTGGATCACACGCCATGAACCGCGACGCGGCATTTGCGCCGGCGTCCGGCCAGGGCGCCAGCCAGGTGTGGCTGGTGCGCCACGCGCAGACCGAATGGAGCCTGAACGGTCGGCACACCGGGCGTTCCGACATTCCCCTCACGCCCGCAGGTGTGGCCGCCGCCGAGGCCCTTCGCCCATGGTTCGCTTCCATGAGGTTCGACCGCGTGCTGAGCAGCCCGCTTTCTCGCGCCATGGAGACCGCGCGGCTGTGTGGTCTGGGAAGTCAGGTGCGGCCCGAGCCGCTGCTGGTCGAATGGGACTACGGCGCCTTCGAGGGCGTCACCACCCACCAGATCCAGTCGGAGCGACCGGACTGGGATCTCTGGCGCGACGGCTGTCCGGATGGAGAGACCCTGGAGCAGGTGGCCGCCCGCGCCGCGGCGGTGCTCCGGCGGATCGCGGAAGCGCCGGGCAGCGTGGCGCTCTTCTCGCACGGGCACTTCTCGCGGCTCATCATCGCCGCATGGCTGCAGCTGCCGCCCTCGCGTGGCCGCTCCTTCGCCATCCGCGCCGGGAGCGTGACGGTGCTGGGCCACGAGCATGGCAACCCCGTGATCTGGGCCGCGGGCGACGTGCCCGGAACGCCCGGGGTGGGCCGATGAAGCCGGGAGAGGTGCAGGTCTGGGGACCTGTGTCGCTGCTTCGGCATGCGGACGAACTGGCCGGCGCAGCCACCGTCACCCTGCGCGATCCCGGTCGCCGCAACGTGATGGGTCCGCCCATGTTCGACGGCCTCGAGGCGGCCATCCTGGTCCTGGAGCAGCTCACGGCCGCGGGTCGGTTCCACCCGTTCACGGAGTCGCCGCCCACGGACGCGGTGCGTGTGGTCCTGCTGCGGGGCGAAGGATCGGCGTTCTGCTCGGGCTTCGACCTTGGCCTGCTCGCCCAGGATCCGGATCCCGCGCAACCGCTGCTGGCCTCGTTCCTCAGGCGGTTGGCCGGTTGTGTGCGGCGCCTCCGTGCGCTCCCGGCGACCAGTGTGGCCGTGGTGCAGGGGCCGGCGCTTGCGGGCGGATGCGCACTCGCCATGGCCTGCGATCTCACGCTGGCGTGTCCCGAGGCACGACTGGGCTATCCGGTGCACGGCATCGGTCTCTCGCCG
>CAIOTP010000311.1 GCA_903861235.1 uncultured bacterium
CGCGGCATCGGCTTCTTCCAGATCGGCGGCGGCATCGCCGGCGACTTCCCGATCTGCGTGGTGCCCAGCATCAAGTACGACCTGCAGGACAAGGTGAAGCCGTGGGCCTACTTCTGCCAGATCAGCGACAGCACCACCAGCTACGGCAGCTACTCCGGCGCCACGCCCAACGAGAAGATCACCTGGGACAAGCTCACCGAGCGCACCCCCATGTTCGTGATCGAGAGCGACGCCACCATCGTGATGCCGCTCATGCTGCGGGCGCTGCTTGAGGCGAAGGCCAACCCGAAGGCCGCGGAGCGGATCATCAAGGCGAGCCGGGCGGAGAGCCGCAGTTCGCTGGCCCGACGGTGAGACTTATCCGGACCTTGCGGCTCCGGTGGAGGCCGCTCACACTGTCGTTTCTGGAACTCGGACGGCATGCGCCGCGGAACGGTCCGTATCCGCATCGTGTGGGCTGAAACAGCAGGAGAACAGGATGCACAGCCTTCGCTTCGCTTCGCTCGCGGCCTTGGCTCTCGGATCGCTCGGGACTCCCTGGGCGCAAGCCGCTGAGCCTGCCGCGGGCATCCAGCATGGAGCCGTGCAGTTCGACGGCCGTCGATCGGTGCTGGATGTCGCCCAGGTGATCCTGGGGGTCCAGAGCATGATCACGCTGGGGCACGACGGGGTGGCCACGCCCAGCGGCTACATCGACAGCACCGTGCCCTCCGCGCATCTGGCCAGCATCGGCTCATGTCGCTGGCTGGCCATCGCGACCTCGGCGGTCGCGGGCGAGCGCGAGGACGGTTCCCTGAACGCCGTGGGCACCGTGAAGGACGCGACCGGCGCCTCATGGCCGGTGGCGGTGCCCTCGGGCACCTTCCAGGCCGGATCCCTCGAGGCGGGCTCGAACCACTTCCTGGCCATCCGGACCGACGGCACACCTGTGGCGTTCGGGGCGCTGGATTCGGGGCAGGGCAGCATTCCCTCCTCCCTCACCCGGGCCGTGCAGGTGCTCGCCTGGGGCAACTGGTCGGCGGGCCTGGGAACCGACGGTGTGGTGCATGCCTGGGGAACGGACTCCGGTGCGGGCACGCCTCTTCCCGCGGACCTGGGCGCGTGCCGTCATGTGGCCCGGGGAAGCCAGCACATGCTGGCTGTGCGCCAGGATGGCTCGGTCACCGGTTGGGGTTCCAACACGCAGGGGCAGCTGGCCATTCCTGCCGACCTGGGAGCATGCCGCGAGGTGGCTGCGGGCTTCGATTTCAGCGCCGCCCTTCGTGAAGACGGTTCCGTTCGAACCTGGGGCAAGGGTCGGCATCTCGTGTCGACCCGGACCGCCTTCCCCTCCGGCGAAAGTCTGGGCACCTGCACCTCCATCACGGGCGCGGCACACGCGTTGGCGGGGCGAGGATCCGATGGCCGCTGGAGCGTGATCGGATTCGACTACCCCGGTCAGGCGGAACGCCTTGACCAGTGGGGCGGACTGCGATCGATCGCTCCGGCGCAGTACTTCACCATCGGCGTGCGTGACGATGGAACCGCGAACGCGTGGGGCATGACCTTCTTCTCGAATTCCTCCTCCGACTACGGTCCGGTGGTCCTGCCCGCGGATCTGGGTCCTGTGGTCTCGGCGGCGGGTGGCTTCTATCACGGACTGCTGCTGCAGGCGGACGGGACCGTGCGCGGCGTGGGCTGCAACCGATCCGGAGAGATCAGCGTGCCTGCGGACCTGGACGGCGTGGTGCAGGTGGCCGCGGGCATGGACGCTTCGCTGGCGCGGCGCCATGACGGCTCCGTCCGCGGCTGGGGCACCGGTTGGTACGGCAGCAACTCCATCACCGTGATCCCGGCCGCACTGCCCCCGAGCGCCTGGATCTCCGCGTACTACCTGAATGCGGGTTCGGTCTCCACGGCGGGTGCGGTGTCCGTGTGGGGCAACGATCGGCCCACGCCGCCGGCAGGTCTGCCCCCGGTGAGCCAGCTGGCCATGGGCGGTCGACACGCCATCGCCATGCTGCCGGACGGCTCGGTGCGAGCCTGGGGCAGCGGCAGCTACGGCACAGGAGCGGCGGTGGCGCCCAACGCGGTGCCTTCGGACCTGGGTCCTGTGGTGCAGGTGTCCGCCGGCGGTGCGCACAACGCCGTGCTCCAGGCCGATGGCCAGGTGCGGGCGTGGGGCAACTTCCATCCGACCACCTCGGTGGGCAGCACGTGGGGTGTCGCCAGCGTGCCGGCCTACGCAGGCCGAGCTCGTTTCGTGGCCTCAGGTGCCGAGACGCTGGCCTTCCTGACCCAGGGCACGTGCCCGGCGGACCTGGACGGCAGCGGCCAGGTGGATGCGGCGGACATCGGCTCGCTGTTGACGGCGTTCGGCGGCTGTGGTGGATGCGCCGCGGACATCGACGGCAGCGGCGAGGTGGATGCCGCGGACATCGGCGGACTGCTGGTGGCCTTCGGCACCTGTCCCTGATCGGTCCGGGCGATCGATCGTCACAGCTCCGGCGGCGTGAAGCGAGTCTCCTCGAGCTTGACCGGCTCGTCGAACACGGGTCTGTAGGTCACGCGCTGCTCGACATGAAACTTGGGCACCTGCCGGGCTCTCTGCATCGAAGGATCCGAGGGATGGGCGTCGGCCATGCGACCTGGATCCAAGTCGTACGACTCGGTGTACTGGCGGAGCGCCCCGGTGTCGTCCACCCAGATCTTCACCGACCGCTCCCGCCAGGCGCCGGAGATCACGTCGCAGGGCACCCCTTCGACCGTGTCGCGCGCCACATGGGGCTGGGTCCGCAGTCCACTCAGCAGGCTGCAGTCCTTGGGATCCTCCACCAGCATGACCGGAATCACCTGCACCACTCCGGAGGAGATGCCGGTGGGACCTGCGATGGCTCCGCTCAGGTCCGGATCCTTGCGAAGGCGCCGATCCAGACCCCACCAGCTCATCCAGGCGGATCGGTCCTCGGACCAGACCTGGTAGGTGTGTGCCACCTGATCCGCAGGGTGGAACCACCAGCGGAATCCGCCCTTGCGGATGAACACGGTGCCGAATCGCAGCTCCGAGACGTGACTGCCCAGGTCGCTCACGCTCACGCCGGTGTCGCGATAGGTCGTCGCGGTGCGGTATCGGTTTCGGAGGCGACTCAGCACGTCGCCCACGGAGCGACGGACCGGGTCGGTGTCCGCGGCCGGGGTCTTCGTCGATGAAGGATCGCTCGCCGGAGGAGCAGGAGCCTGGCCGGCGTCAGGGGGCGTCGGGAGCAGCAGGATCAAGACGAACGCGAGGGTGAAGAGAGGCATGATGGACCCTTCCGGAGAGTGTGAGATGGCCCCCGGAGGCTATCTCCGGCTCGGCCGTCGTTGCCCGCCGGCGATCGTGTATCCGGACATTCGTTGCCCCGAATGCGCATTTCCCGATTGTTTGCCTTGTCTCCACTCGCTTCGGGACTAGATTGTGTCATGCGACGCGTTTCCGGATGGCTCGCCGTGATCCCGCTCATGCTGTCGGCGCTGCTGGTCACGGCCGCCGCACGCGCCCGTCAGGTGGTGATCAACGAGGTCATGTCGCTCAACACGCTCACGGTGCAGGACGAGTACGGCGACTCCTCGGACTGGGTGGAGCTGTACAACACCAGTTCCGCCTCGGTGAACCTGAAGGACTGGTACCTCTCCGACAGCGCCTCGAGCCCGTACAAGTGGAAGTTCCCGAATGCGCTGGTGATCCCGGCCGGAGGCTTCGTTCGGGTCTGGGCATCGGGAAGGAATCTGGTCGCCTTCACGGTGCACACCAGCTGGTCGATCAAGGCCAGCGGCGAGCCGATCGTGTTGAGCGATCCCACCGGGAGGAAGGTCGACGAGTTCCCGGCCATGCCGCTGGGGCGGGACATCTCCCTGGGGCGTTCGCCCGATGGAACGGGGCCCCTCAGGCTGTTCCGGGACGCCACGCCGCGACTGCCCAACACGACCACGGCGTATCTGACGGATCCGCAGCCCGCTCCCGTTTTTTCGGTGCCGGCCGGTTTCCATGCGTCGGAGGTGACGGTCTCGATCTCCAGCTCCGCTCCGGACGGCGTGATCCGTTACACGCTCGATGGTTCCGATCCGAGCGAAGCGTCCACCCCCTATTCAGGACCGATCAAGCTG
Source organism: uncultured bacterium (assembly GCA_903861235.1). Lineage (GTDB taxonomy): Bacteria > Planctomycetota > Phycisphaerae > Phycisphaerales > SM1A02 > SYAC01. Next base: position 4,126 of record CAIOTP010000311.1, read on the forward strand.
GACAGCGGTTCCGGCGCTCGCGACAACCTGTCGGCGATCCAGACCAACGCCATCACGCCAGGTCCACCGTACTACGAGGGTTGGGAAGCGCCTCAGGGACCCGTGTTCGAGTTTCCCGTGCTTCGGGCTTCGCTCTTTCGGGACGGCTATCTGCCCAGCCGGGTGACCACCGCCTCGTACGTGATCGATCCGGCGGGGCCCGCTCGCTTCCCGTTCGCCGTGGCCAGCATCTCGACGCACCCGGACAACCTCTTCGACGACAGCATCGGCATCTATGTGAAGGGCGATTCGTACAACTACGCCGAGGAGGGCGTGGAGTGGGAGCGCTCGGGGCACCTGGAATTCTTCGAGCCCGGAGGCGTGCGGGCCTTCCAGGGCGAGGTGGGGCTGCGGATCCACGGAGGCACCACGGTCAACCGGCCGCGAAAGTCGCTCAGGGTCTACGCCCGCAGTCCCGTCTCCAGCGATCCGTTCCAGTACCGGATCTTTCCGGAGAAGAGCGTCGATCGCTTCGAAACCTTCATCCTGCGCAACGGAGGCAACGACTGGGGCGGCTCGCTGTTCCGCGACGGTCTGGTGAGCGAGCTGGCTTCGGACACCGATGTGGACCGGCAGTGCACGCGTCCGGTCGTGGTGTTTCTGGACGGCGAGTACTGGGGTTTGCACGACATTCGTGACCGCTTCGACGAGGGTTACTACCTGTACCACTACGGCCTGGGTGAACTTGAATTCACGCAGCTCGAGTACGAGGACCAGACCTGGGTGGCCGATCGAGGCGAGCCGTCGCTCCTGTCGGACTTCACCGACATCCTGGCCGATGCGGAGAGCGGCGCGTACGCTTCGGCGGCGGGACTGGCGGAGCTGGAGTCGCGGGTCGACCTGGACAACTTCATCGACTACTGCATTCAGCAGGTCTGGTGCGGCAACACGGACTGGCCTCAGAACAACCACCGGGTCTGGCGCTCCGTGGCGGCGGTCACGGCGCCGGCGGCCCACCCCAAGCGGGACGGTCGTTGGCGCTGGTTGCTGTTCGACGCCGACTTCGCGTTCGCGCTGGACCTGTGCTACGTGATCGGTGGCGGCGAGGGAGCGCTGCACGACACCCTGGGGCATGCGATCACCTCGGGAACGACCTACACCTTCTGCGGGGATGGTCGGCTGACCGTCTCCGCCGGATCCACCGTGCTGCTGCGCCGGGCTCTTGAAAACCCGCTGTTCCGAGAGCGGTTCCTCTCGCGTTTCGCCGACCGTCTCAACAGCAGGCTGTCGGCGACGCACGCGGAGTCGGTGCTCGAAGGTTTCGTGGCCGCATACACCCCGGGCATGGCGGAGCATGCTGCACGGTGGTGCCAGCCCGTGGACTGGTCGCAGGAGGTCCGGCGGATCAGGGACTACATGCGCGCAAGGCCGGACGCGTTGCGGAGCCACCTGGACGCCCGTTTCGGACTCGGCGGCCTCGTGCCCCTGACGGTCGACCTGCCGCACCCGGAGCGAGGGGCGGTGCGTGTGAACACCATCCTGATCGGCGGTGCGGATCCGGCCTTGGGCACGACGTGCTGTCCATGGACGGGAACCTATTTCCGGAACCTTCCCGTGAAGTTGCGGGCGGAGCCCTCGCCGGGACACCGTTTCGTGGGCTGGATCGACAGCGAAGACCGCCTGGGCGACGCCCGCGCCGCCGAGATCGAGATCGATCTCGCCGGGCCGCGGACCCTGACGGCTCGCTTCGTTTCGCAGTCGTGCTCCGCGGATCTGGACGGCAGCGGCGAGGTGGATGGGGCCGACATCGGCCAGTTGCTGACGGCGTTCGGCACGTGCCCGGGATGTGCGGAGGATCTCGACGGCAACGGGGAAGTGGATGCGGCGGACATCGGTTCGCTGCTGGTGCTGTTCGGCGCCTGCCCTTGAGCGTCAGTCGCGAGGATCGATCGCGGCGGCGCGGGCGCGGGCCTGCGGCTCGGCGGTCGGGTGACCGGCGTGGCCATGGTCCCGCAGCACCTGCAGCACGCGCTCGTCGGTGACCTGCTCGAAGCTCCGATAGAACTGTCCGACCGCCCAGAACTCCCGGGGTTCCTGCAGGCAGACCACCTGGTCGGCGAGCGAGCGCACCTCCGCGAGCCGGTCCACCTGAGCCACCGGGATCGCCGCGATCAGTTCGCGCGGCCGGCTTGCACGCACCGTGCGGAGCGCCGCCATCAGGGTGGCCCCGGTCGCCACGCCGTCGTCCACCACGATCACGGTCCGGTCGGCGATGCCCGCCAGAGGCCGGACGGAACGGAACAGAGCCCGCCTGCGTTCGATCTCCTCGCGCTGGTGGGCCTTCTCACGCTCGATCCAGTGTCGACCGCCGTCGGTGATGACACGGCCATGATTGTTCAGGTGCACCTCACCTGTCTCGGAAATGGCGCCCAGGGCCAGCTCGGGCTGTCCCGGTGACCGCAGCTTTCGGGCCAGCACCACGTCCAGGTCCGCGTGGAGGGCTCGTGCGATCGGCAACGCCACCTCGATTCCGCCTCGCGGCACCGCAAGCACCAGCGGTCGATGGTGTGGCAGGCCCCGGAGCCGTTCCGCGAGCTGGCGGCCCGCGTCGGCACGGTCCTGAAAGCACATCTGGATCATCGCAGCCCCGGTCGCAGCAGGTGCGTGCTGAACCAGTCGCGTGCGTGGTTGCAGACCTGCTCCAACGCCCCGGGCTCCTCGAAGAGATGCGTGGCTCCCTCGACCAGCGTGAGCTGCTTCACGCAACGCAGCTGCGCGTAGGCCTGACGGTTGAGCTCCAGCACGTCGAAATCATGGCTGCCGACCAGCAGAAGCGTGGGGGCCCCGACCCGGTCGAGCCAGAAACGGGCCAGGTCCGGCCGCCCACCTCGCGAGACGACCGCGTGCATGCGGGCCTCGCGTGCCGCCGCGACCAGGGCCGCGGCGGCGCCGGTGCTGGCTCCGAACAGGCCGATCGGCAGGCGCCGGGTCGGGGGGTGCGAACGACACCACCGGCCGGCTTCGAGGAGGC
>CAIOTP010000312.1 GCA_903861235.1 uncultured bacterium
GGCCTTCCCACGAAGCAGGCCGAGGCAGGAAGGTCGCAGGAGGCGACCACCAAGGAGACCCATGAGCAATTCACTGTTCGGTTCCAACTCCCCCATCGACCGCATCCGCCAGCGGAAGCGGCCCGCCGTTCGCGAGTCCGCTCGCCCGTGTGGTGCCCCACGCGCCGCGCTCACGCCCCAGGACGAGGCGCTGCTGCTGGAGATCATGGCCGAGCCCATGGACTTCATGGACTCGCCCGAGTTCCGCAAGGCGGGTGCCGAGCAGGCCATCTACGAGAAGCCTGCGCCGATCGCCCGGCCGGACGTCACCTGGTACCGACCGCTCATGGACGATCTCTCCGAGAAGGAGCAGAAGCAGCGGCAGTCCCGCAACGGCTCGGTGCTGCTGACCGCGGCGCAGGAGCGCGTCATCTTCCTGCAGTTCAATTACGCCCGTTGGCGGGTGCGGCAGATCCAGGACGGCCTGCAGGGCCGCTCTCCCACCACCGAGGAGGCTCGCGAGATGATCCGTTGGTACCGGCTGGCACGCCGTTACCGCGAGCAGATCTCCGAGATCAACCTGGCGCTGGTGCTGGCCATGGCCCGTCGCGTGCGGCTGGGCGAGACGGACTTCCCCGACCTGATCGGCGAGGGCAACATGGCCCTCATGCGAAGCGTGGACAAGTTCGACTGCGGCCGCGGCTTCAAGTTCAGCACCTATGCGTGCCGTGCCATCCTGAAGGCCTTCAGCCGCTTCGGCATCAAGCTGGTCAAGCACCGGCAGCGTTTCCCCAGCGAGTTCGACCCCGAGTTCGAGCGGTCGAACCATCTGGAGACGGTCCGCCTGCAGCACGAGCGTGACAGTGCCGCCGAGGTCCGGTTCCTGGTCGAGAGCGACCGCGCCGACCTGACCGAGGTGGAACGCCGCGTCATCCTGCACCGGTTCGGGCTGGACGCGCCCAGCGATCGTCCTTCGCTCACGCTCGAGCAGGTGGGCCAGATGGTGGGCCTGACCAAGGAGCGCGTGCGACAGATCCAGAACAAGGCGCTCGAGAAGCTGCGTCTGGCGCTGGAGGAACTGCGGGGCGAGGCCCTGCCGCCTGCGGTCAGCCGAAACTGACGGCGGAATCGTCCCGCATGCGGCGCCAGGCCACCACGGTCACCGCGGCATGCATGGCGGCGAAGCCCACCATGAGCCAGCGTTGCGTGGCCAGACTGTCGCCGTCCATCCACGCACCCACGGCCACCACCGCCAGGATGCCCGCGAAGTAGCCGCCGTCGCCCGCGGCACGGAAGGCCGCCAGCCCGGCGGACCCACGGTCGCACCGGACGGTGAGCGAGAGCGACGCGGGCAGCAGCGGCGCAGCGGCGAGCCCCAGGATCAGCAGCACGCCACTGAGCACGGGCGTGGAGCCGCCCACCCAGGCGGCGGCTCCGAAGCAGGCCGCGTAGGCCAGTGCAGCCATGGAGCGAACACGGAGCGGACCGTATCGGTCCGCGACCCATCCGGCGGGCGCCGCGCCGAACGCCATGAGCAGCAGCGGCAAGCCCACCAGCCGCCCCCGTTCGGCGGGGTCGTAGCCCAGATTGCGGGTCAGGAAGCTGCCGAAGACGGCCGTGATCGCCGCGCCCGTGGCCCGATCCGAAGCGGCCATGAGCAGCATGGGCCACAACACCCCGCGGCCTGCCGCACTCGCGGGCTCCGGCGCCTCCGGCCCGGGCGAGACCGCCTCCAGTCGCCTGAACGCCGCCACCGCCACCAGCGAGGTGAGCACGCAGGCTCCCGCCCCCAGCGCGAAGGTGATGGTGGCACCCTGCGTGCTCGCACGAGCGGCCACTCCCCCAACGATGGCACCGGCTCCCAACCCGGCCACCAGGGCGGTGGCCCCCACGCCCATGCGCCAGGCCTGTCCTCCGGACCGTGTCGGCCCGAGCAGCTGGAAAAGTGCCGCGAAGGTCATCACATCCGCCACGCCCTCGGCACACCGCAGGGCCAGCGTGGCGGGAAACCCGATCGGAAGCCACATCATCGCCAGCAACCAGCCGTCCGCCATGGCACCGGCGGCCGCGATGCTCCATGCAGGAAACCGGCTGCGGAGTCGGCGGACCAGCGGCACCGCCAGCCCCGCCCCCAGCAGATTCACGGCCAGGAACGCCTGGGCCTGGTCCGCGGTGGCGCCGTACCGCTCCACCAGCAGGTCCCGCAGCACCGGCACCACCATGGCGTCGGGCAGCGCCGAGAGCAGGATGAGCAGCAGCACCAGCGGCACGCCCTCAGGCTAGCGGCCTGGCCCTCACTACACTGAGGCCATGGCGGTGAACAAGGTCTTCCAGACTCCTTCCGAGGCCCTGAAGGGATTGACCCGGGACGGCATCACGGTGGCGGTCGGCGGCTTCGGCCTCTGCGGCATTCCTGAGCAGCTGATCCTGGCCCTGCGCGACAGCGGGGCGAAGGCCCTCACCTGCGTGAGCAACAACGCGGGCGTGGACGACTGGGGCCTGGGCCTGCTGCTGAAGACCCGCCAGATCCGCAAGATGGTCTCGAGCTACGTGGGCGAGAACGCGGAATTCGAGAGGCAGTTCATGAGCGGCGAACTCGAGCTTGAGTTCTGCCCCCAGGGCACGTTGGCGGAGCGACTCCGCGCCGGCGGCGCCGGGATTCCCGCCTTCTACACCCGCACCGGCGTGGGCACCGTGGTGGCCGAGGGCAAGCCCACCGAGCTCTTCGACGGCGAGACCTTCGTGATGGAGCGCGGCATCCGTGCCGACCTGGCGCTGGTGAAGGCCTGGAAGGCGGACCGGTTCGGCAACCTGGTCTTCCGAAAGACCGCCCGCAACTTCAACCCCATGGTGGCCACTTCGGGTCGGAGCACCGTGGTCGAGGTGGAGGAACTGGTGGAGACGGGAACGCTGGACGCCGACCAGATCCACACACCCGGCATCTTCGTGGACCGGATCGTGGTGACACGCTCGGAAAAGCGGATCGAGCAGCGAACCGTCCGTCCGGACTGACCGTGGGGTCCCTACATTATGGGCCTCGGCACGGGGGCCCGGCACGAAAAGCCGATGCTTCCTGCACTTGATCGTCAATGAAACCGCCGCTGCCGCGTTGCAGCCTCACGCCGACACGAGAACACACCCATGCGAACGCTCCTTCGAACCATCGTCCTGGCCGCCCCGCTGCTCCTCGCTTCGCTCTCGCCTGCGCAGTTCGGCGGCCGCGGCGCCATCTCCGAGGCCGCACGGCCGGATGTCCTGCCGCGCGACGCGGTGCTGATCATGGACACCCTGAAGCTGGAGGAGTGGCAGCGTCCGATCGTGGAGAGCCTGATCGAGGACTACACCTTCAGCTTCAAGACCGGCTGGGAGACCGCCGTGCAGAAGATGAAGGAATTCGCCAGCCGCATGAAGGGCGGCAGCGGCGGCGCCAAGGGCATGATGCAGCCCATCGCCGCCTGGCTGCCGGAGAAGAAGCGGCTCTACGACGAGTTCATGGCCAACGTGAAGGGCCAGCTGAGCGACGTGCAGCTGGAGCGATGGCCGAAGTTCGAACGCGCCATGCGCCGCGAGAAGGCCCTGGAGGACAGCGACCTGGCCGGTGAAGGACTGGATCTGGGCGGCATCGTCCGCCAGATGCAGCTACCCAAGGACGCCGCCGACGCTGCACAGCCCGCGATCGACGCCTACGAGGTGGAACTGGACACGGCCCTGGTGCAGCGCGACGCCACCATCGACGGCCTGGTGGGCCCGTTGACCGACGCCATGGAAGGCGGCGACGTGAACCGAGGATTCGAACTGCAGACCCAGATCATGAACGCCCGCGTGGGCGTGCGGAACGTGCAGGACGGCTGGATCGAGAAGATCGCCGAGGCCCTGCCCGAGTCGTACGGTCCGCAGTTCCGCGAGCGGGCGCTGGGCATGGGCTATCGCGAGGCCTACCAGCCCGACATGCTGGCGCCCTTCTTCCAGACGGTGCTCGCGCTGCCCAGTCTGACCAGCGAGCAGCGTTCGGCCGTGGAGGCGATCCAGACGAAGTGGAGTGGGCAGCTGCAGGACCTGCGTGACCGCATGGTGGCCGCCCTGCGGCAGGACGGTCCGCTGAAGCCCAAGCGCGATGCCGCGGCCCGCGCGGCCAAGTCGGGCGGCGACCCCTCCGCCGGCCCCAAGGAAGCCATCGTGCCGCTTCGCGCCGAGAAGTCCAAGCTGGCCAACGCCACCCGCGAGGAGGTGAAGGCGCTCCTGACCCCCGAGCAGGTCGAGGGTCTGGCCGGCGGCGATCCCAACTTCCGACCTCCAGTCCCCGCCATGCCTGGCCCGGGCAAGGGTGGTGCCCCGATCCGCACACCCATGGGCACCGCACCGGACGAGACGGGCGAGACCCCCTCCATGCCGGAAGGCAGGAAGCCCGGTGCTCCCCGTCCACCCGCCCCGGCCAACCCGGGCGATGGCGCCGGCGGTGACGCTCCGAAGGATCCTCCGCAGTGAGCGAAGCGGCGCGCAGCCCGGCCACCCCGGTGGAGATGCTGCTGCGCGCGGCCTCGGCCACCTCCCCGCGCGAGCGCTGCGAGGCCTGCGGCTTCGCATGGTTGGACAAGCCCGTGCCGTGCGACGCAGGTGCCGTGCGCCTGGTGCCGGCGGACGCCGCCGTGCGGCTTCGTGTGGTGCCGCTTGCCGTCGAGGGTGGGCGGCTTCGCGTGGCCATGGCCGATCCGTTCGACCTGGCCGCGGTGGACGAGACCGGCGCCATGGCTCGACTGCCCCTGACTCGCGTGGGGGTGGCGCCCGAGGCGTTCGGCGAGCTCATGCGCCAGGCCTACGGCGTGACGGCCGCCCGCATGGCCGAGAGCCTGGCGAGCGACGGTGACCTGGCCAGCTCCGCCAACGAGCACAACCTGGACGCCATCGAGGCGGACGACGTGCACCGGATGGCCGAGCAACCCACGCTGGTCAACCTGGTGAACCTGCTGATCCTGGAGGCCATCCAGAAGCGGACGAGCGACATCCACATCGAGCCCTTCGAGGGCGAGCTGAAGGTGAAGTACCGGGTGGACGGCGTGCTCATCGCCCAGCCGAGCCCGCCCAAGCATCTGCAGCCCGCGATCATCGGCCGCATCAAGATCATGTCGCAGATGAACATCGCCGAGCGCTACGTGCCGCAGGACGGGCACATCAGCCTCCGGTACGAGGGCCGCAAGGTCGACATCCGCGTGAGCACCGTGCCGACCATCTACGGCGAGAGCGTGGTGATGCGCATCCTGGACAAGAGCGCCCTGCCGCTGGACCTGCGGAGCCTGGGCATGGCGGAGAAGCACGTGGGGATGATGGACCGGCTCATCGCCAAGCCGCACGGCCTGGTGCTGGTCACGGGCCCCACGGGCAGCGGCAAGACGACCACGCTCTACGCCGCGCTGCACAAGCTCTACGACCCCCGCAAGAAGATCCTCACGATCGAGGATCCGGTGGAGTACGAACTGGCGGGCATCAACCAGATCCCGGTGAACCCCAAGCGCGGCCTCACCTTCGCCGGCGGCCTGCGGAGCATCCTCCGCCAGGACCCCGACGTGATCCTGGTCGGCGAGATCCGAGATTCCGAGACGGTGGACATCGCCATCCGCAGCGCGCTCACGGGCCACCTGATCCTGAGCACGCTGCACACCAACGACGCGCTGAGCAGCGTGGGCCGACTGGTGGACATGGGCGCGGAGAGCTTCCTGGTGGCCAGCGTGCTCGAGGGCCTGCTGGCCCAGCGCCTGGGTCGCCGCATCTGCCGAGCCTGCGCTCACAAGGTGCCCATGCCCGAGGACCAGCGCGTGCGGATCGCGCCCGCCGAGGTGGAGCGCTTCGCCGGCACCGTGACCGTGGGCCGAGGCTGCGAGGCGTGCGGTGGCAGCGGCTTCCGGGGCCGCCTGGGCTTCTTCGAGCTGGCCCGCATCAATCCCGCCCTGCGTGCGGCGATCGCGGAGAACCAGAGCGTGCTGGAACTCAAGCAGCTGGTCGACGCGGATTTCCAGAGCATGCGCGAGGACGGCATGGCCAAGGCGCAGCGTGGCGAGACGACCATCAGCGAGGTGCTCCGCGCCACGCAGGACGTCGACGAGGGCTGACGCGTGGCGAACTGGCGCTACGAAGGGCTGGACCGCGCAGGAGGCTCGTCCACGGGCACCGTGGCGGCGCCGGACCGGGGCACCGCCATGCGGCTGGTCCAGGCCCGCGGACTGACGCCCCTGAGGCTGGAGAGCGATGAGACGGCGGACCCGGCCTCGCCCGCGGCTGCAGCCATGCGGTTCAAGCCGTGGGCGGCGACCGGTCCCGGGCGGCCCTCGATCGGTCGAGCCGAGCTCGCCTCGCTGGTGCGCGAGCTGGCCACCGCGGTGGAGGCGGGCCTGCCGCTCATGCAGGCGCTGCGCACGGTGCGCCGACAGGCGGCGGGCAAGTCGCAGCCGGTGATCCTGGACGCACTGATCGAGAAGGTGGAGGCCGGTCGGCCGCTGCACGAGGCGATGCAGGCCTACGGCGCACCCTTCGACGACATGGTGGTGGGCATGGCGCGCGCCGCGGACGCGAGCGGCCGCATGCCCGAGGTGCTTCACCAGCTCGCGGACCTGCTGGATCGCTCCGTGGAGCTGCGACGGGAGCTGATCGGAGCGACCATCTACCCCATGATCGTGGCTTCGCTGATCATGGCCAGCATCGTGCTGCTGGTCACGGTGATCCTGCCGCAGCTCATGGCGCCGATCGCGGGCCAGCCGGGCATGGAACTGCCCCTGCCCACCAAGATCCTGCTGGGCTTCGCCAACTTCATGAAGGCATGGTGGCTGGTGGTGATCCTGGCCATCGTGGGGGCCGTGGTGGGCGGACGCCGATGGCTGGCGCAGCCGGACAACCGCCTGAAGTGGGACGGGCTGATGCTTCGGATGCCGCTGCTGGGTCCGCTGCTGCGGGACGTGGCCGTGGCCCGGTTCACCCGCACGCTGGGCACCCTGGTGAACGCCGGCCTGCCCATCCTGCAGGCCCTCCGCATCACGCGTGACACGCTGGGCAACGCGGTGCTGACCCGGGCGGTGGACGAGGTTCAGGAGAAGGTGACCACCGGCCAGGCGTTGGCGGATCCGCTGGAGCGATGCGGGCATTTTCCGCCCCTGCTCATCCAGATCGTGAACATCGGCGAGCGGTCGGGTCGCCTGGAGACCATGCTGCTGCACGCGGCCACGGCCTTCGACCGGCAGGTCAACAACAGCATCAAGATCTTCACCAAGGCCCTCCCGCCGGTGCTGCTGGTGGTGATGGCGATCGTGGCGGGCTTCGTGCTGGCGGGGATCCTGCTGCCCTTGCTCCGGATGCAGAGTTCCCTGGGCGGGTGAAGACGCCGGAAGCCCGACGCGGCTACGCTATCGGACGCCCTCGGCCGCTTCGCTTGGAAATTGCGTGCGGCGAGGCATCGAAACCGGCCAAGCCCCGTTCCACGAGCCCGTCCGACATCCGCATCCGGAGAGCACCATGACCGCCCGAACCCGCCGCCGCCATCGCCGAGGCTTCACCCTGCTCGAGGTCATCATCGCCGTCACCATCGTGGCGCTGCTCGCCACGCTGGTGGCGCCCAACGTGATGCGCTTCCTGGGCATCGCCAAGGAGCGCAAGGCGCAGGCCGACGTGAACAGCCTGGCCCAGCAGGTCCGCCTGTACCTGACCGAGCATGGCATGACGCGACCTGGCGACGACTTCGACCTGGAGCTGCTGTGCCAGGGCGACAACCCGATCCTGACCAACGCCAACGCCCTCAACGATCCGTGGGGACACCGGTACGTGATCGTGGTGCCGCCCTCGGTGAACACCGACTTCGACGTGGTCAGCTTCGGCGCCGACGGGCAGCCGGGCGGCGAAGGCGAGAACAAGGACATCGTCAACGGGGCGCGCTGAGCGCCGGGAGGGTGCATGCGGCGCGGCTTCACCCTTCTGGAACTGATCATCGTCGCTTCGCTGCTGGCCCTGGTGGCGGCTCTGGTCGTGCCTCGCCTGGCCGGCATGACCCGACGCGAGGCGGATGTGGCGGCGGAGCGGCTCTCGGAGATCCTGGCCATGTTCGCGTTCCGCGACACCGCCGGCGCCCAGCAGACCGCCATCTGGATGAACCCGGACTCCGGCTGCGTGGAGCTGTGGAACCTGGAGTCGGATCCCGCCCGTCCCTCGGAACCGCCCCAGTGGGTGGCGGACCGTTTCGTGCAGGCGTTCCGGCTTCCTCCCGGCGTGGAGCTGACCGAAGTGAGCAGTGACGGACAACGCATGGTCGGCGACGAGTGGAGGATCCTCTCGGCGCCCGGAGGCTCACGCCCCCGCATCGAGATGCGGCTGGCGGCGGAGGGTCGTGACATCGTGCTCCTGCTCGAGCCCTCGGCGACCTCGCCGGTGCGGTACGACGACGGCAGCCTCCGCGAAGGCGGCCGCGTGGCGATCGACCTGGACGAGACCGGAAGGGACCGTGAGCCATGGTGAGGCGCGGCCGAAGTCGTCGCGGCTTCGCGCTGCTCGATGCCATCCTGGGCGGCGCCATGCTGGCGCTGGGGCTGGCCGGCGTGGTCACGCTGTCTCAGCGTGCCCTGGCCATGCTGCAGCGTGGCGAGCGCGAGGCCATGGCCGCGGCCATGCTGGACGAGCTGCTGGGGCAGGTGATCACCGAGGGGCCTGGAGCCTTCACACGCAACCGCCAGGCGGCGGGCCGCATGCCCGAGCCGTGGCCCGACTGGGAGTTCACGGTGGACCTGGATGCGGGCGGTCTCGGCGACCCGATCACGGTGACCGCCACCGTGATCGATCCCACGGGCACCTCCTTCCGCTGCGCCACTCGCGTTGCACCGCACGACGATCGGCTTCCGCCGGTGGAGCGGCAGCCCCCGGAACCCGTCGACCGGCGCGTCCGCTGGGAGCAGAAGGAGGCGGATCCCGATGGCTGATCGCTCCCGAAGAGGCGGTTTCACCATCCTGGAGCTGGTGGTCGCGTTGCTGATCGCCGGCATCATCACGGCGGCCATCGCCTCATCGCTCTCGCAGCTGGGCCGGGCACGGGACGCGGCTCGGCTCCGCATGACCGCGACCCGCCGCGCCAGCGATGCGCTGGAAGCGATCCGCAGGGACATCCAGAGCGCCGTGCGAAGCAGCGACCTGTTCCTGACCCGCTTTCGGCTGGCTGGCGAGACGGTGCGGAGCGAGGGCCGCGAGCTGGACCGCGACCAGATGCTGCTCTTCAACGAGCGGCTGAAGCCCACTCGCACGCTCGACTACACCGGCGAGGGTCAGGAGTACGAGACGCAGTACCGCATCGAATCGGACGAGGGCGGCAGCGCGCTCTGGCGCCGCCGCGATCCCGTGCCCGACGAGTACGAGGCCGCAGGCGGCATCGCCGAGCCCGTGGGCGAGGGCGTGGTGGCGCTGCGGCTGGAGGCCTACGACGGCTCGGAGTGGCGGCAGGACTGGGACAGCGACGCCGACGGTCTGCCCCGAGCGGTTCGAGCCACCGTGACCGCGTCGGGCTCCAGACTGGGGGAAGCCGCCTTCGAGGATCCTCGCGCCCTGGTGACGCTTCGCACCGAGATTCCGATCGACCGCGTGGCTCCGCCGGCCCAGCCGGAGACCGAGGAGAAGCCCGGCACCGCCACCGATCCAGGCACCAGCGGCGACCCCACGGACGGCGGCGCCGCCCAGGCGAATCCCGGTGCGATCGTGGGTGGTGATGGTGGCGACGGTGGCGGCATGGTGGGTGGCAGTGGTGGCGGCGGCGGCGGCAAGGGCGGTGGCATGCGGCCGGGAGGACCAGGCCGAGGGCAGGGCCGCGGACCAGGTGGCGGCAACGGCCGCGGTGGCGCGAACGGCCAGGGCGGAGGCAGTGGTCGCGGCGGCGGCGTTCCCTTCCGACCTCCGGGCGGCCGACCCGGTGCAGGAGGCGTGCAATGAGCCGTTCACGAAGGCGCCGCGGCGTGGTCTCCCTGACGGTGATCTGGGCCATCGCCATTGCCGCGGTGGTGGTCGCCGCCACACAGGTTCTCGCCTTCCGGCAGGCGGCGTTGGGCCGCGAGACGCTTGCCCGCACCCAGGCCCGTTGGGCCGCGCGTGCGGGCGTGGAGACCATGCTGGCGATCATGGAGTGGCACACCGCCAACCCGGATCCGGGTGATCCCATGGCGATGCCCCGCGACCTGGAAGCGAACGCCGCGGGCGAACTGGAGACCGGCTCCTGGGACATCCGCCACTTCATCGACGGCCGCGAATGGGCCGGTCCCATGGACGAGCACGCCAAACTGAACATCAACCTGGCCAGCCGCGGGGACCTGGAGCGGATTCCCGGCATGACCCAGGATGTGGTCGACTCGATCCTGGACTGGCGCGACCCCGACCACGAGGTGCAGGGCATCGGCGCGGAGCGTGACTACTACCGCAACCGCAGCGTGGGCTACGAGCCCCGCAACGGCGACTTCCGGAGCATCGCGGAGCTGGAACTGGTGGCGGGCGCCTGGCCCAAGTCGGTCCGTGGCGAGGACTGGAACATGAACGGCCGCCTGGATCCCAACGAGGACGACGGTCGCGCAAGCCCCCCCGAGGACCGCAAGGACGGCGTGCTTGACCAGGGCTGGAGCGGCTTCCTGACGGCCGTCAGCCGCGGCAGCAGCAAGGCCATGAGCGGACAGGACCGGCTCGATCTTCGCCAGGCCTCTCCGGAGCAGATCATGCAGCGGACGGGGGTGGACGCCACCCAGGCGGCCGCCATCCAGAACTACGCGCGACAGCCCAACGCCTCGCTCGGGCAGTTGCTGGCGGTGCCCCTGGCCCAGGTCGGCTCCGCCCGCACCC
>CAIOTP010000313.1 GCA_903861235.1 uncultured bacterium
CCGGAAGTGAAGATACCCGGCCGGTCAGCCGCCGCACCGGAGTCTGGACTGCTCCGCATCCCACTCGATGTGCAACCCCGCGCGGCCCGCCAGGAAATCCTCGAGCCACGCTCCGGCCGCGTGCGTTCGCCAGTCCTGCGGCCGGAAGAGCGTGGGCGCCTCGCCCACCTCCTGCCCCTTGGCGCGCCGCCGCTCGCGCAGCATGGTGGAGGCGCACCAGTCGGTGAACTCGCTTCGGCTGCAGAGCAGGCCGGGAGCCAGATCGTCGGCCAGGCAACGGGTCTGCAGGGCGAGCCAGATCGCGTCGATGCGGGCGCGGACGGTCGGATCCTCCAGGAGCCTGGCGTTCTCGTCACGGGTGGGCGGCAACTGCCGAGCCGCGACCACGCAGGCGGCCAGCCGCTCGCCGTGCCTGCCCGCGACGTGCTTGGGAAGGAACCGAATCTCGCGCACGGCGTCGGCCCGCTCGGGCTTGCGCCGCACGAGCTCCATCAGCGCGTTGTCCGGGATGACCACCCGCTGCGGCTGATCCATCTCGCGAGCGAGCTCACGCCTGAGGAGCACCAGCTCGCGAAGCAGCGTCGTGGCCGCAGGACGCAGCGGCTCGCCTCGGCTGGCTCGGCGCATCTGACGCTCGGGATCGAACTCCGTCTCGGCGCTCAGCTGGGAACCGCTCTCCTGCATGGCCCACGAGAGACGGCCGCGAGCTTCGAGAGCCGCGCGGATCTCCGCCCACGCCATGGGCAGGTAGCGGACATCGTCGGCGGCGTAGTGCAGCTGACTTGGCGTGAGCGGACGCCGGTCCCACTCCGTGAAGGTGTGGGCCTTGCCCAGGTGCAGGCCCGTGAAAGTCTCGAGCGTGTTGCCCAGGCTGGTCGGCCATGGCAGGCCCAGCAGGCTGACGGCGATCTGCGTGTCCACCACATGGTCCACCGGGCCCGAGACGGCGTCGCGCACGGCGCCGATGTCCTGCTCGCCTGCGTGCACCAGCGTGAGCACCGAAGGATCCGCGACCACCTGATAGATCGGCCGGGGATCCGCGCCGGTGAGCGGGTCGATCAGCGCCACGCGATCCTCGGTGGCCACCTGCACCAGACAGATCCGGGGTCGGAAGCTCTCCTCGCCGATGAACTCCGTGTCGAAGGCCAGCAAGCCGGCTTCCCGGGCGTGATCGGCGAACGCCTGGATCGCCTGGGGCGAATCCAGAAGTTCATGCTCGCCCTTGGGCACGCGAGGGTGGTCGATCGCCGGACCCCGGCTGCCGCCGTGCTCCCGCTCGGCGCTCTCGTGATGTCGTGCTCGCTGTCTTCGACGGTGGTTCACGATCCGGACTCCAGGCCCACGAGCCTAGCCGACACCGCCCGGTTCATCCGCCGCACCCGGACCCCGGACACGCCCCGGTGGATCGGGCTGGATGACCCGCCGCCGCTGGAGAAGATGGTGGTAATGCCGGGCGAAGCGGTGCGCCTCGTCACGGATGGCCTGACAGAGATGGAGGCCGCGATGGTTGCGCGACAGGCGCAGCGGTTCGGGGTCGCCCGGCAGGTGCAGCAGCTCCTCGCGCTTGGAGAGGCCCACCACGATCGGAGGCTTCCAGGCCGCGTCCATGAGGGCCTCCATGGCGGCGCCGAGCTGCCCGGGTCCTCCGTCGATCAGCAGCACATCCGGGGCCAGTTCGCCCTCCGCCGGCGGCTCGCGGAAGCGGCGGGAGACCACCTCGCGGATGGCTGCATAGTCGTCGTTGGCCGCCTGTCGGACCTGATAGCGGCGGTAGCGGTCCTTGAACGGTCGTCCATCCACGAAGCACACCAGGCTGCCCACGGTCTCCTGACCGCCCAGGTGAGCGATGTCGATCGCCTCCACGCAGCGGACTTCGCGATCCAGACCCAGCTCCCGCTGCAGGCTCCTGCAGCCGGCCCGGGGATCCTGGGCGGAAATGGTCACTTCGGGCTGCCAGTCGTACTCCCCCTCGAAGCCGCGGCGCTCCCGCTCGTCGAGCCGCTCGATCGCGCGGATCTGGTCTCTCAGCACGGCGGCAGCCTCGTAGCGGCGTTCGGCGGACGCGCTCGCCATCTCCTCCTGAAGCTCGCGCAGCATCACGCTCCGCCGCCCCTCCAGGAACCGGCAGAAGCGGTCGATGTCCTGTCGATAGCGCTCCGGGGTGACACGCCCCGCACAGGGTGCCGTGCACTGGTCGATCTTGAAGAGCAGGCACGGGCGGTAGCTCTGCAGGGCCGGGTCGCCGCTGCGGATGTCCAGCTCGCAAGTCCGGTACTGGAACACGCGCTGCAGCAGCTGCACCGCCTGGCGAAGGCTGGAGCCGCTGGTGAAGGGACCGTAGAGGCGGGCGCCACGGAACCGTTCGTGGGCCGGGTCGCGCGTGATGTACACCCCGGGGAACTCCTCGCGGATGGTGACCGCCAGATACGGAAACGTCTTGTCGTCGAGCAGCCGGGCGTTGAAGCGGGGCTTGAGGTCCTTGACCAGCCGGGCCTCCATCAGCAGCGCCTCCCACTCGCCTTCGCAGGGGATGCACTCCACCGCTTCCACCACCTCGAGCATGGGCTGCTTGCGGGGCCCCAGGTCGGCGCTGGGCACGAAGTACGAGCCCACGCGATCGGGAAGGTTCGAGGCCTTGCCCACGTAGACCACGACCCCGCCGGCGTCCTTCATGAGGTAGACGCCCGGAGTCGAAGGCATGCCGCGAGCCAGAGCCAGCAGCCGGGTCCGCCGATCGGGCGTTTCCGGACCGTCGGCGCTGTCCGGGGGCGTGTTGGAGACGGGCGGCCGGGTCATGGGGAGCAAGGACTGTACGGAACCCACGCGACCGGGGCGTAGGGACCCGGTACACTGTCCGAGCCAGCGACGGCTGCCGCTGGCCCACTGGATCCATCCGCAGCTGCATCTTTCGGAGAATCACCATGAAGCGTTTCGCCCTGATCGCTGCTGCGGGTCTGGTCCTCGGCCTCGCGGCTTGCAACAACAACAAGTCCAGCGACGCCAAGGCCGCCACCCCGGCCAAGGCCAGCCCCGGCGCCGTGAACGAGAACAAGAGCGGCTGCTGCAAGGACAAGGCCAACACCTCCGCCGGCGCCGTCGGCGAGAAGAAGGACTGCAGCAAGGACTGCAGCAAGAGCTGCGACAAGGCCGGCACCTCGGCCGGCGCGGTGAGCGAGAAGAAGTCGGACTGCTCCAAGAGCAGCTGCGACAAGTCGAACACCTCCGCCGGTGCCGTGAGCGGCGCCAAGTCGGACTGCGCCTCGGCCTGCCCGTTCGCGGGCAAGTCGGGCAACTGAGTCCTGACCAGGCTTGATCGACCGGCGACCCGCCCCCGTGGCGGGTCGCCTTCTTTTTGGCCCGTTACCATCGCCGCCATGAGCGACCGGCAACCGATCCTGATCCGTGGCGGGCGGGTGATCGATCCCGTGCGGTCCCTGGATCAGGTGGGAGACGTGCTGATCCGCGGCGATCGCGTGGAACGGATCAGCGGCACGCCGCTGCCGACGACCGGCGTTCGCGTGCTGGATGCCGACGGGTGCCTGGTGACACCGGGGCTCGTGGATCCGCACGTGCACCTGCGCGAGCCG
>CAIOTP010000314.1 GCA_903861235.1 uncultured bacterium
ATGTTCCGCAGCTTCACCACCTCGGTTCCCGATCTCTACTTCGTGAAGTCGCCGCAGGGACAGTACCGCGGCTGCAATCCTGCGTTCGAGAAGATGCTCGGGCTCCAGGAGCACGACGTGATCGGACGCACCGTGCACGAGGTGCTCCCTTCGGAGATGGCCGAGGAGATCACGGTGATCGAGACGGCCGTCATGGCCTCGGGACAGCCGGACGTGCGGGAACAGTGGATCAGGATCCCCACAGGCGATCTCCGATGCCTGGAGATGCTGCGAGCCCCCTACTTCGCCAGCGACGGCACGCCGCTGGGCCTGATCGGCATCGGGCGCGACGTGACGGACCGGCGGCGCCTGGAGGACCAGATGCGTCTGGCCTCGCTGGTGTACCAGCACACGGGCGAAGGCATGCTGGTCACGGACGCCGAGTTCCGCATCATCGACATCAATCCGGCGTGCACCCGCATCACGGGCTACCGCCTGGACGAGGTGCTGGGTCGCACGCCCGAGATGTTCAATTCCGGTCGCCAGGATCGGGCGTTCTACGACGAGATGCACCAGGTGCTTCAGGACCTGGGCTACTGGCACGGCGAGGTCGAGGATCGGCGCAAGGGCGGTCAGGTCTACACCAAGTCGATGGTCGTGAACCGCCTGCTCGAAGACGAGGGCGCGGTGCAGGGCTATGTGATGCTCTTCTCCGACGTGACCCAGAAGAAGGAAGCCGACGAGAAGATCTGGAAGCAGGCCAACCTCGACGCGCTCACGGGCCTGCCGAACCGGCGCATGCTCCGCGAGAGGCTCGAGCACGAGCTGCGGCAGGCGGACCGCGGCCGCTGCTCCGTCGGCGTGCTCCTGATCGACCTGGACCACTTCAAGGAGGTCAACGACACCCTCGGACATCTCGTGGGCGACGACCTGCTGGTGGAGGCGGCCCGCCGGATCAGCGCCTGCACGCGCGAGACGGACATCGTGGCACGGCTGGGTGGCGACGAGTTCATCGTGATCCTGACGCGCGTGGGTGATCCGCGTCATGTGGAGGCGGTGGCGACCAAGATCATCGACCGGCTTGCGGAGCCCTTCCAGCTGGGTGAATCGTCCGCCTATGTGTCCGCCAGCGTGGGCGTGACGCTGTATCCACAGGACGCCCGCGAAGTGGAGGATCTGATCAAGAGCGCGGACCAGGCCATGTATGCGGCCAAGCGGCAGGGTCGAAACCGCTTCAGTCACTTCACGCAGGGCCTTCAGACGGCCGCCCAGGAGCGTCTGCGCATGATCGTGGACCTGCGTGCCGCCCTGGAGGGCCGGGTGAACGAAGGCGGGCAGCTGCGGCTGCACTTCCAGCCGATCGTGGACACACGCTCCGGCCACATCCACAGGGCCGAAGCGCTGATCCGCTGGGAGCATCCCACGCGAGGCTCGATCGAGCCGGATCAGTTCATCGGCCGGGCAGAGGAGACCGGGCTGATCGTGAAGCTCGGCGACCTGGTCTTCCACGAGGCGGCACGGTGGGCGGCGCGGTGGCACGCCATCATTCCGGGCTTCCAGGTGTCCGTGAACGTCTCGCCGGTCCAGTTCAGGCCCGAGGGTGCCGCATCCCGGGAGTCCTGGATCGCCCTCATGGGCCCACCTCAGCTGCCCCCTGGATCCATGGTGGTCGAGATCACCGAAGGCGTGCTGCTCCAGCCCGAGGTGGATCCGTCCGGCATCCTGTCCAACCTTCGGAAGGCGGGCATCGAGGTGGCGCTGGACGACTTCGGCAAGGGCTACTCGTCACTGGGGTTCCTCAACCGGTATCAGGTGGACCTGATCAAGATCGACCAGGAATTCGTCTCGCGACTGACCTCCCCCACCGCCGACTGTTCGCTGTGCGAAGCCATCATCGTGATGGCCCACAAGCTGGGTCTGAAGGTGGTGGCGGAGGGCGTGGAGACCCAGGTGCAGGCCGACCTGCTTTCCGCGGCAGGATGCGATTCCATGCAGGGCTACCTGTTCTCCCGACCGATTCCACCCGAGCAGCTCGAGGCGATCCTTCGTCACGGCGCCAAGGGAAGGTGAACGCGGGTCGGACCTGCGGCTCGGTAGGCTTCCCGCATGCTCGACGAGATCCTGAAGCCGATGGCCTTCGCGCAGCTCACGACCACGCTCATGCTGGCGATCCTTTTCCTGCAGTCGGGGCTCGACAAGGTGCTCGACTTCCGAGGAAATCTGGCGTGGCTCACCGGACACTTCGCCAAGAGCCCGCTGCGGAGCACGGTGCTGCCCATGCTCGTCACGGTGACCGTCACGGAAACGATCGCTGGAGCCCTGGCCGCCGCGGGCGCAGTTCAGCTGGTCATGCACCAGCAGCATGCGCTCGCGCTGTGGGCGGCCCGTCTGGCCACGCTGAACGTGGTGATGCTCTTCTTCGGCCAGCGACTGGCCAAGGACTACGCCGGTGCGGCCGCACTGGTGCCCTACTTCATCCTGTGTGCCGGCGCCGTGGTGCTGCTGGGAGCCTGAACTTCGGCCCCGCGGCCGCCAAACGGCCGGTCAGCCGTCGACCACCAGGGCGATCAGGCTCGCGATCCTTCGGTGCGCCTCGATGGGGTGCCGCAGTGGAAGGTCACGGTGCACTCGGTAGCGGTTGCGGCGCCCGTTCCGCTCCCGCTCGATGTAGCGGTCCCGCTCCAGATCCGCCACGATGCGCTGCACCGCCCGCTCCGTGATGCCCACCTGCTCGGCAACTTCACGCAGTCGGATCTCCGGATCCTTCGCCAGCAGCAGGAGCACGTGGGCGTGATTGCTCAGGAAGGTCCACGAGGGACGGCCGGAGGAGTGATCGGCATCAGACGCTCGGGTCGTGGATCGGCCGGCATCTCGCGACGGAGGACTCATGACGGTCATGCTAGCCAAGTCGGCGGCCCCGATCCGGTCCGGGCCTACCCCAGCAGCCTCATCCAGAACACGATGGCCGCGATCGACACCACATTCACCGTCAGACCCACCCGCATCATGGTTCGCACGGACACGCGGCCCGTGCCATAGGCGAGCGCGTTGGGTGGCGTGCCCACCGGCAGCATGAAGGCGTAGCTGGCACCAAGCGCCGTGGCCATGGCCAGCGTGACCGGAGACATGCCGAGCGAATCCGCGAGCGGACCCAGGATGGGCACCGCCGTGGCGGTCAACGCGGTGTTGCTGGCGATCTCGCTGGCGAAGCAGAGCGTGCCCACCACCAGGCCCAAGGTGAGCACCGGATGCAGTCCGCCCCACTGGCCAAGCGACGCACCGATGGCGGAGGCGAGCCCGGTCCGCTGCATGGCGTCGCTCAGGGCGAGCCCGCCACCGAAAAGGAGCAGGACGCCCCACGGCAGATCGCGCGTGCATGACCAGGGCACCACCGGGCCCCGACGGCCCGGAACTGCAGGAACGATCAGGAGCACGACGGCCGCCAGGATGGCGATGCCTCCGTCCGTCCATCCCAGCACGCGCCACGAGGGCGGCCACAGGAGCTGGGTGCTCCAGCCCACGACCGCGACGCCAAAGACGACCGTGGTGATCCAGGCGGCCGGGGACCATCGGTCCGAGGACTCTCCGCGCGGCGGCGGGATGATCACACCGTCCATGGGCAGGGCGCGGAGCAGCACCAGCAGCGTGAGCGGCGCCACGGTCAACGCCACGGGCACGCCGACTCGAGCCCAGCCGGCGAAGTCGAGCGCCTGGCCCTGACCCTGAAGCCAGTTGGCCGCGATCATGTTCGGTGGACTTCCGATCAGCGTGGCGGCGCCGCCGATGGTGGAGCCGTAGGCCACGGCCAGCACGGCTGCCGAGGCGAAGTGGCCCCGGGACCTGGTGGCGTGCTCGGGTCCGACGCCCGAGACCACCGAGCATCGAGCCGCGGCCCCCAGTGCCAGAGGCAGCATCATGGCGGTGGTGGCCATGTTGCTCACGAAACCGCTGACGCACGCCGAGGCCAGCAGCAGCGCCGCCAGCACTCCGACCGGACGCTGCCCCGCGATCCTGAGCAGGATCCGCACGAAACGCTCGCTCACGCCGTGTCGCTCCAGGGCCAGCCCCAGAACGCAGCTGCCCGCGAAGAGGAAGATCACGTTGTCCGCGTAGTGGCGTGCCACTTCCGCGAAGGTGCCGATGCCCAGCAGAGGCAGCAGGATGATGGGCAGCAACGCCGTCACGGCCAGCTCGACCGCTTCGGTCAACCACCAGACGGCCATCCAGGCGACCAGCCCCGCCACCAGAGTGCCAGGGGCCTGGAGCGTGCCGGCGGATCCCGCCCCGGGCTGGAGCCACCACGCCACCGCCACACCCGCTGCAGGACCGGCCCAGAATCCGAGACGGGCGACCCATCCAGTGGCCTCGGCGGCGGATGCATTGGCTTGGCTCATCGGCAGGCATGTTCCCATGACGCCGGGTCGACCGCATCCCGGGAGTCGCCGCAGAACCAGCGGTCCTTGCCGCGGCGGTCCCTTCGAAGACCCCTTGTTCCGGCACGGGTCCGGGGTAGATTGGTGTCAGACATCCGGGATCGGTCGCCGATCCAAGCTGTCGCGGCGACGGAACGCGTTGGCTGTGCTTCGTCGAACCTCTTTCCAGCCCGAAACGGGCAGGAGCCTCACATGTCGAAGAGAAGGATCTTCTCCCTCGCAGGCTTGATGGCCGCCGGTCTTGTCATGGCCGGCGCGAACGAGACCGATCTGCACCTGCGTCCCGCGGACGACGGATCGGACACCATGATCCGACCCCAGACGCCCATCTCCGAGGCGGCCCGTGACTGGCGCCGTCGGCGCGACGAGGCGCTCGCCGCCCGTCCGGATCTGGGGCACGACCCCACCACCATGCTGGTGAAGTTCCGTGCTCACGACCTTCCCGAATGGGAGGAGGCCATCCGTGGCATGTTCGAGAGCGAGACCGTGGAGACCTGGGACCTGGTCCCCGGCCTGGAGCACCTGACCTGCTCACGTGACTCGGCGGACGCGGCCGAGGTGGTGCAGCGCATCGCCGGCGCTCTGGGCATCGTGGAGTACGCGGAGCCCGACTATCTGTACCGGCTCGGCGCCACGCCCAACGACACCTCCTATGGCCTGCTCTGGGGACTCAACAACACCGGTCAGACGGTGAACAAGGACCGGGGCACAGCCAACAACGACATCGACGCCAATCTGGCGTGGGATGTGACCACCGGCTCCTCGGCCGTGGTGGTGGGCATGGCCGACTCGGGAGTTCGACGGACGCATGTCGACCTTGCCGCCAACATCTGGACCAACCCTGGCGAGATCGCCGGCAACGGCGTCGATGACGACGGCAACGGGTACACCGACGACACGTGGGGCTGGGACTTCTGGAACAACGACAACAACCCCGACGACGACAACGGCCACGGCTCGCACACGGCGGGCACGGTGGGTGCAGTCGGCAACAACGGCACGGGGCTGACCGGCGTGTGCTGGACGGTCAGGCTGGTGGGCCTGAAGATCGGCTCGGCGAGCGGCTCGGTCTCCAGCTCGGCGGGCATCAGCGCGGTGAACTACTGCGTGACGAAGGGCATCAAGGTCTCCAACCACAGCTGGGGTGGCAGCACCTCGAGCAGCGCCTTCAACTCGGCGGTGACCTCGGCACAGGCCGCGGGACACATGCTGGTCTGTGCCGCCGGAAACAGCGGCGTGTCCACGCCCTTCTACCCCGCCAGCTACAGCCAGGACAACATCCTGTCCGTGGCCGCGGTGGACAACGACGGGCGCATGGCCTCGTTCTCCAACTACGGCGCGACCAACGTGGATCTGGGTGCCCCCGGGGTGACGATCTACTCGTGCTCGAAGAACAGCAACACCAGCTACGCCTACCTGAGCGGCACCAGCATGGCGGCACCTCATGTCACCGGCACGGCCGCGCTCGTCTGGGCCCGCAACCCGGGCTGGACGTACGCCCAGGTGCGGAGCAAGATCCTGTCCTCGGTGAAGCCGCTCTCGTCCCTCGCGGGCAAGACGGTCACCGGAGGCCTGCTGAACGCGAACAACGCCGTCCGCTGAACCCGCGATCCGAACCGAATCCCGATCCCCCGGAGTCCGCTCCGGGGGATTTTGCTTCTATCTTTCGGTCATGCCGCCTCCGCCGTCCCACGCGGAACTGGAACCTGCGCTCTACCTGCGGCGCAGCATGCTCGTGCTGCTCACGCTGGGTTTCGCGGGCGGCGTGCCGCTGGAGATGGCCATGAACATCATGCCCACCTGGGCCGCGGCGGCAGGCTGGAGCACGATCGAGGTGGGCTGGCTGGCGCTGGCCCGATTGCCGTATTCGCTGAAGGTGCTGTGGGCGCCGCTCACGGATCATGCGGGCATTCCGGGCCTGCAGTGGCTGGGGCGACGCCGTGCGTGGCTGCTGGTCTCGCAGGTGGCGTGCCTGATGGCCATGTTCGCCCTCGCCTGGAACATGGACGGAAGGCCAGGGTCGCTCGATCCGAACGGCATCTTCCTGCTGCTGGGCGTGCTGGTGATGGCCGGGGCCACCCAGGACATCGTGGGCGACGCATATCGAGCGGAGATCCTGCAACCGAGGGAGTTCGGCGCCGGCGCGAGCGTGTTCGTGACGGGTGCGAGACTCGCCTCGGTGCTGGGCGGCGCGGGTGCCCTCATCGTGGCGGGGCGGATGGGTGCGGACCAGGCCCTGAAGCCCTGGGCCTGGGCCACGGCCATCGGCCTGCTGGCGCTCTCCACGCTCCTGGGCGTGTGCGGAACGATGATCGGCAGGGAGCCGGATCGTCCCGAGGGCATGGCCCATGGATTCGGTGGCTCGCTGGTGCAGCCCTTCCGGATCCTGGTGGAGGGCTGGGGCCTCCGGCTGGCGGCTCTGTTCCTTTTCGTGCTGCTCTACCGGCTGCCGGACAACCTGACCAGCGCCATGAACGCGTCGCTGCTGGTCCAGGGGCTCGGCTACGACACGGAGCAGATCGGATGGGTGAAGCAGTTCCTGGGCTTCACCCTGAGCATCGTGGGCGCCATGCTGGGTGGGTGGCTGCTTGCGCGGTGGGGCCTGACACGCTGCCTGTGGATCTTCGGAGTGCTGCAGGCCGCCAGCAACGTGGGATTCCTGGCACTCGCCCAGGCCTTCGAGGCCACGGTGTCCACTCGGGCCACCACCCAGGCGCCGATCGGTGCCCTGATTCCCGTGATCGCCATCGAGAGCTTGTGTGGAGGCATGGTGGCCTGTGGATTCGTGGCCTGCATGATGAGCGTGTGCGACCGCCGCGCCACCGCCACCCAGTATGCGCTGCTGACCAGCGTGATGGCGATCGGTCACACGCTCAGTGGGTGGCTCAGCGGATGGATGGTGCACAGCCTGGACTACGCTCCGTTCTACGCCTGGTCCGTGGCGGCGGCGGTGCCTGGGATGGCGCTGATTCCCCTGCTGGCCTCCCGGATTCGGCGGCACGCGTCGCCATCTCCTCCTGAATCCACGGACACGGGTCGTCGTCCGAACCCATGATCTCCCGTCGCATCCTGATCCGACTCACCTTGCTCGCCCTGGCCGCCGCAGCGGTCACGGGCCTCGCCGTGCTTTTCATGCCCGGATGGTCCGTGAGCGGCCGCCTGGCGCTCTCCTCCGTGGCCACCGTGGCGGCCTGCGGGCTCCTGCTCGTGTTCTGTGGGCATGATCAGGCGGGCCGAGCCACGCCGCTGCAGGTGACCTGGACCGTCTGGGTGGGCGGACTGCTGCTCATCACGCTGGGTTTCCTCTGGCTCGATCCCTGGATGCCGGGCCGGCGCGGGGGCGCCCTGCTCTGGATCTGGGCGGTGTACGGACTGGGGGCCTTCGTGGTCGCCTTCGCCGCCCTGCGCGAACGCAGCCGGCAAGGCGAGCGCTCGTGCGTCCTCTCGGAGAACCTCTCCCTGATCGCGGCTGCCGCCGGATTCCTGGTGGGTGCAAGCACCATGCTCGCGCGGCCCTGGAGCAATCTCGCCTTCGCAGGGGGACTTGCGGCCGGTGCGCTGGCGCTCGGACTGGGGCTGGCGGCCGCATGTGCGCTGGGGATCCGGACAGGTTCGCGGGCCCGGCTGGTCAGCTCACTGGACCGCAGGCTGGCCCAGGCGGGCGTGGCGACCAGCCTTCTGACCACATGCGCCTGGATCCTGATCCTGTGGCGCTGCTTCCACCCGCTCATCGGGGACGACGCCAACCGCACTCAAGATCCGGAGCCGGACCTTCTTGCGCTGGCCACGGCAGGCTCCACCCTGTCGCTCGCCGCCGCACTCTGGTGTTCGCTGCATCCCTTGGGGTTCCAAGGCTGGACGGCGTTTCTCCCGGGTGCCTGTTCAGGACTCACGCTCATGCTGGGGAGCATGGCGTCGATCCTGGCCAGCGGTCGACTGGATCTTCGGATGGATGGCACCCTGTTCGGCCGGGCGATCTTCGCCGTGCTCCTGCTCGACGTCTGCTGCCTGATCGCGGTGCCCGTGGCCATGCGCATGGGCCGCTCCATGCGAGGCTCCCACGACTTCGTGCAGCGCATCGCGTCCTGGCGTGCCCGCTGTCCGCGGTGCCGCGCGGAAAGCACGCTGAAGCCCGGCATGAACGCCTGCGCCGAATGCGGACTGACGATCCTGCTCGACTTTCGAGACGACCGCTGCCCGGCATGCGGCTACGACCTGCACGACGCCGCCACCTGTCCTGAATGCGGCCGCGAACGGCAGGTGCCGACCACCGCGTCCGCGTGAGAATCAGAGGAACAGGCCGGCGATGGAGCCGGTCATCCAGCAGGCCAGCGCCCCAGCCACCATGGCACGCAACCCCAGGGCGGCGAAGTCACCCCGCCGCTGCGGCGCCATGGCGCTGAGCCCGCCGATCTGGATGGCGATGGAGGGCAGGTTCGCGAAGCCGCACAGCGCGTACGTGGCGATCTGGGCACCTCGGGAGGAGATCTCACCCGACTTCTGGGCCTGGGCCAGGTCCGCATAGGCCACGAACTCCGTGGCCACCACCTGCTGACCCATGAGCGTGCCCACCACGTGAGCGTCGGATCCGGCTCCCATGCACCAGGCCAGCGGCGTGAAGACCCAGCCGAGCATGTTCTGGAAGGTGAACACCGGCAGTCCATGCCGCGCCCGCCATGACGCCACCGCCTCGGTTTCGCTGAGCGCCGCCAGAGGCCAGTTCAGCATGGCCAGCAGCGCCACGAACGCCACCAGCATGGCTCCCACGTTCAGCGCCAGGCGAAGGCCGTCGGTGGCTCCCTCGGCAGCGGCGTCCATCACGTTGACCGAAGTCCGGGGCATGGAGCGGAGCGCGTCCAGCGTCTCGGCACTCGGCGCCTCCGTCTCCGGGAGCATGAGCTTGGCCATCACGATGCCCGCGGGCGCGCTCATGACGCTGGCCGTCATGAAGTGCTTGGCCACCTCCACACGTGCGGCCGGGTCGTCGCCGCCGATCATGGTGATGTAGGCCGCCATCACGCTGCCCGCGATGGTGGCGAAGCCCCCCACCATGATGCACATGATCTGCGACCGAGTCATGCCGGCGATGAAGGGCTTCACCATGAGCGGTGCCTCGGTCTGGCCCACGAAGATGTTCGCCGCGGCGCTCAGGGCCTCGGTGCCGGTCACCCCCATGGTGCGGCGGATCACCCACGCCACCGCCGCCACCACCCGCTGCATGAAGCCAAGGTGATAGAGCACCGACATGAGCGCTGCGAAGAAGATGATGATCGGCAGCACCTTCACCGCGAAGATGAAGCCCCATGCCTGCGAGGCGTCCGCGGCCCGACCGAAGACGAAGGCGGTGCCCTCGTCCGCGAAGGCGATCACCCGGGTCACGCCACGGGCGAACAGGTCGAACGCCGCCACCACCGGCTTGAAGCGGAGCAGCAGGTACGCCAGCGTGAACTGCAGCGCCACGCCCGTGACCACCGGCCTGAGCCGGATCGAGCGGCGCTCCAGGGAGAGCGTCCAACCCAGGGCCAGGATCACCGCGATTCCCAGCAGCCCGGTCACGGCGCCATTCCGGACGGCGGCTTGAAGCAGGCTGCACAGCGCGCCTCGTACAGGTCGTCTCCACCGACCACGATGCGGCCCTCCTCCTCGACCAGCCGCTGCGTGTGCGTGGACGGTCGACCGCACCGTGCACAGGTTCCCTGCAACCGCTGGACAAGATCGGCATGGGGAATCAGCGAGGCGAACGGCTCGAACATGCGGCCACGGTGATCCAGATCCACCCCCGCCACCAGCACATGCGCGCCCCGCCGCCGGAGTTCCAGGCAGGGTTCGAGCAGCGCCTGGGCGAAGAAGTGTGCCTCGTCGATGGCGGCCATGGTGCAGGCATGTCGGCCGGCCAGCACCTCGTCCGCCGAATCGATCTCGGTGGCGCCGAGCGAGAGTCCGGAGTGGGTCATGATGCTGGCCGGACTGCTCCGTGTGTCGCGAGCGGGCCGGAACACCCCCACCACCACGCCGGCCGCGCGAGCCTGACGGATCCGCTCCATGAGCATGGTCGTCTTGCCGGCGAACATGGGGCCGCAGATCACCTCCAGGCGGCCGACGCTCGGGGCGGGTGCGGGGGTCATGGCCCGGACAGTCTGGCCTGCAGATCGGCCGGTGGCAAGGCGTCGCACAGGCCGCGGCCCTGCGCCATGGGACATCCCATCTCCTGCAGGATCCGCATCTGTTCCGGATGTTCCACGCCCTCGGCCGTGCAGGAGAGCCCCAGGTCCCGCGCCAGCACCACCACCGAACGGACGATGGCGCGGGACGCCTGGCTGGACGACAGGTCCCGCACGAAGCCGCGGTCGATCTTCACGCCCGTGAACGGGTGGCTGGTCAGGGTGGCCAGCGACGCGAAACCGGTCCCGAAGTCGTCGAGCACCAGCCGGATCCCCTCCCGAACCAGCGCGCCAAGCACCTGGGCGGCCCTTCGATCGTCACCGAGCAGCGCGGACTCGGTCACCTCGCAGGCCACCCGCGACGCTGGAAGTCCGACCTCCTCCAGGAGCTCCAGCAGCTGCAGCGCGAAGCCGTCCTGCTGCACCTGCAGGGGTGAGATGTTGATGTTCAGCGTCAGGTCGGGCCGCAGCCGCGCCCAGACCGCCATGTGCTTGAAGGTGTCACGAAGGACGTGTCGGCCCAGGGGCTGGATGTTGCCGGTCCGCTCCGCCGCGGCGATGAACTCCAGCGGACCCACGGCACCGAACTCCGGATGCCTCCACCGCGCGAGCGCCTCGACCGCCACCATGCGGCGGTCGGGAATCCCGTGGATGGGCTGAAAATGCGCGTGGATCGCCGGATCGCGCCGCTCCACGGCGCGGAGCATGTCCACCACCAGCCGCTGCTCGCGCCGGCGCATGGCGGCCAGTCTGCTGTCATGCACCTTCACCTGCCCTCGTCCGGAACGCTTGGCCTCGTACATGGCAAGGTCCGCCTGGTGCAGGAGATCCGAGGCGGAGTTGCCCGCGAGCCCCACGGCCACGCCTGCGCTGCAGCCGACATGGAGGCCCGCCACCGCGCCCGAATCGAAGACCCGGGTGATGGCCGCCAGCAGCGCCTCGGCCTCACGGCGTCCCGCCACCAGGTCTCCGTCCAGCACCGCCACGAACTCGTCGCCGCCGAACCGCGCGGCCATGCCGCCCGCGGGCATGTGCGCCGAGATGCGCTGGCCCACCTGCGCCAAGAGCTCGTCGCCGGCCAGATGGCTCAGGGAGTCGTTGATCACGCCGAAGTGGTCCAGGTCCAGGAAGATGACCACCACGGTGCTCGAGGCGTGATCGAGACGCTGCTGGAGCAGGTTCAGCAGCTCGGACCGGTTCATCAGTCCGGTCAGGCTGTCCCGGGTGGCGAGCCTGCGTCGCTGGGTCTCCAGACGTGCGGAGGCGATCCGGCCCGCCGCCATGGCGGCGATGGCCACCAGCAGGTCACGATGCCATTCCGTGAAGAAGCCCCGACGCGTGTGCTCGCTGTCGATGACCCCGATCACCCGGCCGTCGTTGAAGATGGGCACCGCCAGTTCCGAGTACCGCATCTGGTCGTCGCGGATGTACCGCGGGTCCAGCGTGGTGTCTTCGACCATCTCCACCCGTCCCGTGGCCGCCACGCTCCCCACGATGCCCTGCCCCATGGGAATGCGGATGGGGTTGAGGATCTCCCGCTCGCGCGGGTTCTTCGGACCGAACGCGGCTCGCTGCACGAGATCCCCGCGATCCTCGTCCACCACGTAGATGACGCAGTCCTCCAGGTCCAGCTTGGCCACTGCCTGCTGGGCCACGTCCCACAGCACCTCGTCGATGCCGCCGTGGTAGTCGAGCAACGTGGCCGCGAAGGCCTGGAGCACCTTCAGGTCGCGGACGCGCCGCTCCAGTTCGTCCACGCTTCCCGCATCGCGGGGCGATTCATCGTGGTCCGCGGTCATGCCGCATGAAGGCTACCCCCGAGCAGGTCCGCCACCTCGGTCGAGGTGGCCCAGGACAGGGTCGCCCCCTGCCTGCCGTGGCCGTAGTGATGGATCAACCGGCGACCATGCTCCGGGTCGGGTCCCACGCGGACATCCTCGTACACCCCTGCGGCGCCTCGGGTCGGTCGGGCGGCCCCGCGAGCCTCCAGCACCACCGAGCCGAGGTCGCTCCATCGCGGGTGACCGTCCAGCCGCAGCATGGTGCGGCCACGCTCCAGGATGGCCTCGATGGCGGCGGGATCCGTGCCCACGGCGGGCCGGTTCGCCTCGAAGGTTCCGCCCACCACCAGGCGATCGCTGAAGCGGAACACATAGGTGGTGTGCCCACCCGGTCCGTCGTCATGGACGCTGTGATCGAGACCGATGTCGTTGGGCACATGCGCCACCTGACCGTGCATGGGCCGAACACGGGGATCGCGGGCCAGCTCTCCGGAGCCGGTTCCCGCACACAGGACCGCCGCGTCGAAGCCTTCGCGCAGCACGGCATCAAGCGAGTCCACGCGCCGCTCCTGAAGCACGCCGCCCCGGGCCACCACGCGGTCACGCAGCCACGGCAGGTAACGGACCATGTCGATCACCGGCCGCAGGGAATCGTGAGCCTGAACCAGCGGCGGCGCCGCGGCGATCGGGCGGATGGAGAGCAGCGAGGCGGACCACTCCGGAATCTCCCGGGGCGCGTGGAAGAGCTCGCGAAGCGGTCCCATGACCACGCCGGATTCCGGGTGCTCCCGGGCGAGACGGGCCAGCGCCGCGAAGGCCGATTCGGTCCACCTTCGACGAAGCCCCTCCTCGGGCCCTGGGTAAGGCGTGAACATGGCCGGCGCGGCCCACGAGGCGGGCGGCGTCTCGATCGACTCCGCACGCACCTGCACGCGGTGCCCGCGCTCCAGCAGCGCGAGTGCCGTGGTCAGGCCGACCACGCCGGCGCCGATCACCACGATGCCTTCGCCCTGGGCCATGCCGCTTCCGATCGTACGGGAGCCCCGGTGAACGAGGGGCCCCACGGGAGCGACCCGCGGGGCCCCTGCACGACGGGGAATCTCGCTTCAGCGTCGACGACGACCGGCGAGCCCGGCCACGGCGAGCAACGCGATCGCGC
Organism: uncultured bacterium; assembly: GCA_903861235.1. GTDB lineage: Bacteria > Planctomycetota > Phycisphaerae > Phycisphaerales > SM1A02 > SYAC01. Next base: position 13,514 of record CAIOTP010000314.1, read on the forward strand.
CGGGCGTGGGCACCAGGTTCAGTTCGACCCACTCGACCGCCGCTTCGTGGTCCTCCTCGCCCATGCCCAGGTTGAACACGATCCACAGCGTCTGGCTGGCGGCCAGGCCCGCGGTCGAGAAGGTGAACTGGGCCAGGAAGATCCCGTTGGCGGGATCCGAGCCGTTCGGACCGCTCAGGAAGTACTCGGGGTGCCAGTGGAACTCGGAACCGTCGACCGGCACCATGGCGGACACCGATCCGCCGAGAACGCTGTCGGCGAACTGCGGGCCGTACTGAAGGCCCAGGAGTGCGCTGGTGCTGTCGAAGCCCGCGCCGTTCCAGCTGCCCAGACCCGGAAGCAGGTTCATGGTGATGAGCGTGCCGGGGGCCAGGTCGGAACCCACGCCGGGCTCGTCGCCCGCGAAGGGGAAGTCGGGATCGGCGCCGAACTCGCCCTCGAAGACACGCTGCGAGAGGTTGAGCACCGTGTCCGTGGTGTGGTCCCAGCCGGCGGTGACCAGGCTGCCGCCGCTGGCGGTGACCCAGATGTCCGCATGGACCACGTCGGCGGAGGCGGAGGAGGCGAGAGCGAGAACGAGGCTCGAGAGAACGAAGGACTTCATGGATGGAAACTCCGAAGAAAGGGCCCGCAGGCCCTGCAGGAAACGGGAGAGAGAAGGTCGGGATGTCGACCGGACTGGGAAGCCGGCGACACGCCCCTCGCCGGCGCGGCCACGCCGCGCAGCGGATGTTCTGGAACGACAGGCTCAGGCCTGCGGCGGTGGGCGGGCACCTGCCACGCGAGGAGGTCGAGGCGCGGAGACCGAGCGGGGCCTGGGCACCTCCAGCGTCCGCACCCAGGCGTGCAGCACAGGAGCCACGGAGACCTGGACCTGCGGCGTGACCAGCCCGTTCAGGGCCAGGCAAGTGACGCAGTCACCTTGCGAAGGGGCTTCCTGATTCGCAGGATCGGTGGTGCCGTGATCCGCGTGATCCGCGTGATCCTGGTGGTGCTCGTGGTGGTCGGGTGCCGCGTGCCGAGCTGCCGCCGCGTGGTGAACCGCGTCACAGGACCGGTGCACCCAACGCAGCGTGGAGCCACCGGCCACAAGGCCCAGTGACGCCAGCAGCAGCAACATGGTCGAATTCCACCGACGCACAGTCCGGCAAAGATAGGCCGATTTCACGCTGAAGCAAACGCTTTCCTCAAACGTGCGGGCGGACCCGCAGGACGGATCCGTCTCCAAGCGAGCCGTGAGGTCTCCAGGGCCGGGCTATGCTGCGAATCATGCAGGCTGGGACGCTGGAGCCATTCACGGAACTGGCGGTCGTGATTGGCCTGGCCGCGGCCTTGGGGGTGGTGGGTTCCCTGCTTCGCCAGCCCCTGCTCATGGCGTTCATCGGGGCCGGCATCCTGGCGGGACCCGACGTGCTGGGCCTGCTGAGCATGGATCACGAGGTTCGGCTGCTCGCCTCGGTCGGCATCTGTGTGCTGCTCTTCGTGGTGGGGCTCAGGCTGGATCTCAACATCATCCGCTCCATGGGCCCCGCAGCGGCCGTGCTCGGGCTGGGCCAGGTGGTGGCCACGGCTCTTCTGGGCTTCGGCGTGTGCCTGGCGCTGGGCATGACCGGGGTGGTCGCCGCGTATGTCTCCGCTGCGATCACCTTCTCCAGCACGATCATCGTGGTCAAGCTGCTCTCGGACAAGCGAGAGATCGACTCGCTGCACGGACGGATGGCGCTGGGCCTGCTGATCGTGCAGGACATCGTGGTGGTGGTGGTCATGATCGTGCTCTCCACGGCGGAGCACGCGGGTGACGGTGTCGAGACGGTCTCGCTGGGCTCCCGTCTGGCGGGCACGGTCGCCCGTGGAGCGGCCCTCCTGATCGGCGTGGCCATCCTGGCACGGTTCGTGCTGCCCCCGCTCACGGCACGGCTGGCTCGCACCCGCGAGCTCCTGCTGCTGTTCGCCGTGTCCTGGGCCGTCATGCTGGCCTCCGCGGCGCACGCCCTGGGCTTCAGCCGCGAGGTGGGCGCGTTCCTGGCGGGCGTTTCGCTGGCCTCGACCCCCTATCGCGAGACGCTGTCGGGACGACTGGCCAGCCTTCGAGACTTCCTGCTGCTCTTCTTCTTCATCGAGCTGGGTGCCTCGCTGGAACTCCGCTCGCTGGGGGCTCAGGTCGGGGCCGCCGTGGTGCTGGTGCTCTTCACGCTGCTGTGCAAGCCGATGATCGTGATCGCGATCATGGGTCGGCTGGGCTACCGAAAGCGGACCAGCTTCCTGACGGGCGTGAGCATGGGCCAGATCAGCGAATTCTCGCTGATCCTGGCCTCTCTGGGGTGCTCGCTGGGTCACCTGGATCGCGGCGCACTGGGACTGGTCACCATGGTCGGTCTGGTGACCTTCGGACTCTCGGCCTACATGATCGTGGGTTCCCATCGCCTTTACGAACGGGTGGCTCCGGCTCTGGATCTGTTCGAAAAGCCCATGAAGCAGAATGACGCTTCGCATGACGGTGACGGCGGCTACCAGGTGGTGCTCTTCGGCCTGGGCCGCTTCGGGAGCCGCATCGTGGAGGTCATGCAGGCACGCGGCGTGCGGGTGCTGGGGGCCGACTTCGATCCCCAGGTTCTTCAGGAGTGGTCTGCACGAGGTCTTCCCGTGCGCTACGCGGACGCCACCGATCCCGAGTTCGGAGAGTCGCTTCCGCTGCATGACGCCTGTTGGGTGGTCTGCGCGGCACCCGAACTGCAGGCCAACCTGACCGTGCTCCGCACGCTGCGTGAGCATGGCTTCACCGGCCGCATCGCCGCCACTTCGCACGGTCCCTCCCATGTGGACCGTCTCCGCAAGGCCGGCGCCGACCTGGTGCTTCAGCCCTTCGCGGACGCCGCGGAACAGGCCGCGGACCTGCTTCTGGCGTGATCCAGCATTCCGGCGTGAGTAGCATGGATCGATGAGCGGCGGAGATCCCAACGTGGGCTCGCAGGGCTCCGGCGGCCCGAACCAGCGACTGCTGGACATTCTGGCCCACGCCGCCAACGACTTCATCGCCCTGCCCACCTCCGCCTCCAGCGGAGTCATCGACCGCACCCTCCGAGAGGTCGGCGAGCTGTTCATGGTCGACCGTGCCTACCTGTTCGAGATCCACGAGAATGGTCGTCAGATGTCGAACACGCGCGAGTGGTGCGCCCCAGGCGTCAGCCCGGAGCGGGAGAACCTGCAGGACCTCCCCACCGACATCTGCGACTGGTGGATGGGCATGCTTCGAACCGGACAGGCGATCAACCTGGCGTCGCTGGACGAACTTCCGGCGGAAGCCCGCGGCTCCCGGGCCATCCTGGAGCCTCAGGGCATCCAGTCGCTGCTCGCCCTGCCCCTGATCCGGGACGGGCGACTGACCGGCTTCGTGGGCTTCGACCATGTGCGAAGCCGAAGGGTCTGGGGACCGGTCGAGGTGGCCATCCTGAAGCTGCTGGTGGGCTTCTTTGGCCAGTCCTTCGAGCGGGCTCGAGCAGAGCAGCGACTCCTGCTGGCTGCCACCGTGTTCGACCACGCCCACGAAGGCATCTTCGTGACCGATGCCAACCAGAAGATCCTGGAAGTGAACCCGGGCTTCACGCAGATCACCGGCTACACGCGCCAGGACGCCGTGGGCCAGACGCCACAGCTGCTCTCCTCCAACACCCACGAACCCGCCTTCTACGAGGCCCTGTGGAAATCGGTGCTCACCACAGGGCATTGGCGTGGGGAGATCCGCAACCTGCGCAAAAGCGGCGAACCCTACCTGGAGACCCTGACCATATCGGCCGTCCACGGCGACCATGGGGGCGTGACCCATTATGTGGGCGTGTTCCAGGACATCACCCAGCTCAAGCGGCAGCAGGAACGCCTGCAGTACATGGCGTACAACGACCACCTGACGGACCTGCCCAACCGTGCACAGCTGGCCCGCACCATGACGCAGACGCTGGCTCAGAGCCAGCGCTCGGGTGACATGGTGGCCGTGTGCTACCTGGACCTGGACCACTTCAAGCCCGTCAACGACCGACACGGTCACGACGCCGGCGACCGCCTGCTGCAGGAGACGGCCCGCAGGCTCAAGAGCGCACTGCGCGGCGGAGACACCGTGGCCCGGCTGGGCGGCGACGAGTTCGCCATGCTGCTGCAGGGGCTCACTTCGGAGGCGGACTGTCGCGAAGTGCTCGACCGCGTGCTCAAGTGCGTGCGCGAGCCTTTCCCTATCACGCCGGAGATGTCCGAGACGCTCTCCGCCAGCATCGGTGTGCGGCTGGTGCCCGCGGACGACCTGCTTGAGCGGGACCCGGATGCCCTTCTGCGCCAGGCCGACCAGGCCATGTACGTGGCGAAGCAGGAGGGCCGCGGTCACGCCCATTTCTTCGACGCCAGATCGGACAGCGACTCCGCCAAGCGCAAGAGCAGGATCGGGCAGGTCGAGCGATCGCTCCAGGCGGGCGACTTCGTGATCCTGTTCCAGCCGATCGTGGACCTGAAGACCGGCGAGCCCGTGCTGGCCGAGGCGCTGATCCGTTGGCGCATGCCGGGAGACACGCTGAAGGCGCCGGGTGAATGGCTGGACGCGATCAAGGAACACCGGCTGATGGTCGATCTTGGGGCGTTCGTGCTCGAGCGCGCCCTCGAGTCCTGCAGGACCTGGCAGGACGCGGGCTTCCGGTCGGGTGTCAGCGTGAACGTGTCCGCCCGCGAACTCCGGGAAAGGGACTTCGCCCAGAACCTTCGGCGCCTGCTGAAGAGCCTGGGTCCATGGCCCTCGTCGCTGCTCAAGCTGGAGGTGGTGGAGAGCGCCGCGCTGCACGATCTGGCCGCGATCTCCCGCCTGATCCAGGAGTGCTCGGCAGAAGGCGTCCGCTTCTCGCTCGACGACTTCGGTACCGGCTATTCGTCGCTCTCCTACCTGAAGCAGCTGCCCACGGCCTCGCTCAAGATCGACCAGTCGTTCGTGGCGCACATGCTCTTCGACGAGGGAGACCGCGCGATCGTGGCGGGCGTCATCGAACTGGCCCGCGTGTTCGGCCGATCCTCGATCGCCGAGGGGGTCGAGTCGACGGCGCACATGAAGCTACTGCGCTCCATGGGCTGCGACCTGGCGCAGGGCTACGGCATCGCAGAACCCATGAGATTGGAACGCTACATGAACTGGTGCCGCGCGTGGCCGGAACGGCGCATGGCGATCATGGGCCTGGAGAACGATTCATGAGCACCTCCGCACGCGTGGAAGTTCGGGTAGAGGACCTCCACAAGGCCTTCGACGGCAAGCCTGTGCTCTCCGGCGTGGACCTCCGCATCGACGCGGGGGAGATGGTCGCCATCGTGGGTGGATCGGGCTGCGGCAAGACCGTGCTGCTCAAGCACATCACCGGTCACTTCGTGCCGGATCGGGGTCGCGTGCAGGTGGCCGACCACGACGTGGCCCCAGGGCCCGACGGCACGCCCCCCCTGGTGGAGATCGGCTCGGCGAGCGAGCGCCGACTGGACGAGATCCGGCTGCACTGGGCCGTGGTCTTCCAGCGGAACGCCCTGCTCACGGGCACGGTGCTGGACAACCTGACCATGCTGCTCCGCGAGACCCGCGGCCTGACGCCGGCCCAGATCGATCCCCTGGCCCGTCGGGCGCTGCGCGACGTGGGTCTGGATCCCGATCTGGTGCTGCAACGCGACAGGGACATGCTCTCGGGCGGCATGGCCAAGCGGGTCGCGATCGCGCGGGCCCTGGTCATGGACCCGGTGCTGGTGCTCTACGACGAGCCGACCGCGGGTCTTGATCCGGAGATGTGCGTGCAGATCCATCACCTGATCGAACGCACGCACGCCACCCAGCCTGCGCTGGCGGCGGAGCGACCGGGCGCGGTGCGGACCAGCATCGTGGTCACGCACGACACCGAGCTGCTCCGGCGGCTGAAGCCGCGGGTGGTCATGCTTCATGCGGGCAAGGTGCTGTTCGACGGCACCTTCG
>CAIOTP010000315.1 GCA_903861235.1 uncultured bacterium
AGGGTTGGCCGACGGTGCCCTATCGTTGTCCCCTCGATTCCACCCAAGGAGCATCCCGTGCCCATTCGCATCGGCATCAACGGTTTCGGACGCATCGGTCGCCTCGTGTATCGCATCGCCGCGGAGCGAGGCAACTTCGAGATCGCGGGCGTGAACGATCTTGTGCCCGCGGACAATCTGGCCTACCTGCTTCAGTACGACAGCAGCCACGGCAGGCACGGCCAGAGCGTGAAGGTGAGCGGCGACGGCTTCACCTGCGGCACCCAGAAGACCCGTGCCCTGAGCGAGAAGGAACCCGGCAAGCTGCCGTGGAGGGACCTCGGGGTGCAGTACGTGGTCGAGAGCACCGGTCGCTTCACGGAGTTCGAGGGCGCGAAGCAGCACCTGGACGGCGGTGCGCGCCGCGTGCTGATCAGCGCTCCCACCAAGAGCGACGCCGAGGTGCCCACGCTGGTGTACAAGGTGAACCACGAGAAGTACGACCCGGCCCGTCACACGGTGATCAGCAACGCGAGCTGCACCACCAACTGCCTCGCCCCCGTGGTGAAGGTGATCCTGGACAGCTTCGGTCTGGAGGAGGGCCTGATGACCACGGTGCACGCGGTCACGGCCACGCAGCCCACGCAGGACGGTCCGAGCAAGAAGGACTGGCGCGGCGGTCGCAACGCCTACCAGAACATCATTCCCGCCAGCACCGGCGCCGCCAAGGCCGTGGCCCTGTGCCTGCCGGCGGTGAAGGGCAAGCTGACCGGCATGAGCTTCCGTGTGCCGGTGGCGAACGTGAGCTGCGTGGACCTGACGTTCCGCACGAGCAAGCCCACCAGCCTGGACCAGATCCACGCGGCCATGAAGGCGGCCTCCGAAGGCCCGATGAAGGGCGTGCTCGGCTACACCGAGGAGGAAGTCGTCAGCAGCGACTTCATGAGCGACCCGCGGAGCAGCATCTACGACGCCAAGGCGTGCATCCAGCTCAACGACCGCTTCTTCAAGGTGGTGAGCTGGTACGACAACGAGTACGGCTACGCCACCCGCTGCGTGGACATGCTGCAGATGATGGCCGAGAAGGACGGGGTGCGTTGACGCTCCGGCGTCGCGGCCTCCGCCCATGATCGCCTCCATGCCGACCCTGCTCGCGGCCGCGAACGAATTCGCGCAGCCGGTGCTCTTTCCCATCGGGCCGTGGTGGCCCTTCTACGCCGGCTTCACGCTCTTCGTGGTGGCCGTGCTGGCGCTGGACCTGGGCGTGTTCCATCGACAGGCCCACGAGGTGAGCTTCCGCGAGGCGGCGACCTGGAGCGTGGTGTGGGCCGTGCTGGCGGTGGCGTTCGGTGCAGGCTTCTGGTGGTGGCTGCACGGCAAGCTGCCGGCCATGGGGGCCGAGGCGCTGGTGGCTTCGGGGTACGCCGCGGACCTGGCCTCGGCGGATCCGTCGAAGGTGGCGAACCGTCTCACGCTGGAGTACTTCGCGGGCTACGTGATCGAGCAGAGCCTGAGCGTGGACAACGTGTTCGTGTTCGTGGTCATCCTGCGGTACTTCGCCGTGCCGGCCAAGTACCAGCATCGGGTCCTCTTCTATGGAATCCTGGGGGCGGTGGTGTGTCGGGCCATCTTCATCGCGCTGGGCAGCGTGCTGCTGAAGTACGCGGCCGTGGTTTGGATCTTCGGCATCTTCCTGGGTCTGACCGGCGTGAAGCTGCTCTTTCCGCACGAGAAGAAGAAGGACCTGTCCCGCAATCCGGTCCTCCGCGTGCTTCGGAAGTTCATGCCCATCACGAAGGAGTTCCATGGGCAGCGCTTCCTGGTCAAGCTGGACGGCGTCCGCCACGCCACGCCGCTGCTCGTGGCCCTGCTGGTGGTGGAGTTCACGGACATCATCTTCGCGGTCGACAGCGTGCCGGCCATCTACGCGGTCACACGGGAGCCCCTGGTCGTCTTCACCAGCAACATCTTCGCCATCCTGGGACTGCGGGCGCTCTACTTCCTTCTGGCCGGCGCCATGGACAGGTTCCACCTGCTGCACTTCGGACTTGGCGTGGTGCTCATGTTCGTGGGCGCCAAGATGCTGCTTCCCATCTGGGGCATGCATGTGCCGATCGGCATCAGCCTCTCCGTCATCTGCGGCGTGCTGGGTCTCGCCGTGGGGCTGAGCCTGACGTTCCCGAAGCGGGTGACGGCCTGAACGCGTCCCAGGCGGGCGAACCACGAGGAGACCATGCGACTGCTTGAACCGCTCCGTGTCGGTCCCCTCACGCTCCCCAACCGCGTGGTCATGGCGCCGCTCACGCGCTGCCGCTCGGCCCAGCCGGGCAACGTGCCCAGCGAGCTCAACGCCCGCTACTACGCCCAGCGCGCCGGGGCCGGCCTGATCGTGGGCGAGGCCACGCAGGTGTGTCCGGAGGGGCAGGGTTACCTGTGGACGCCGGGCATCTTCACGGTCGAACAGCGCGACGGCTGGCGCACGGTCACCGAGGCCGTGCACGCCGCGGGTGGCCGCATCCACGCGCAGCTCTGGCATGTGGGGCGCATCTCCCATCGAAGCCTGCAACCCGGCCATGCCGCACCGGTCAGCTGCAGCGACCTGCCCAGCGACGGCACCTGCTTCGCCTTCGACGAGCAGGGCAAGCCTGGCCGCGTGAAGTGCGACACGCCACGGGCTCTTCGGACGGAGGAGATTCCGCAGGTGATCGAGGCGTATCGTCACGCGGCTCGCGTGGCGATGGAGGCCGGCTTCGACGGCGTGCAGGTGCACGGCGCCAACGGCTATCTGCCCGACCAGTTCCTCAGCTCCGTGCAGAACCGTCGAACCGACGGCTGGGGTGGCGATGTCGTGTCTCGGGCCCGTTTCCTCCTGGAGATCGTCCGCGCGGTGGCGGGGGTCTGGGGCGCCGACCGCGTGGGCGTGCGGCTCTCGCCGCACAGCGGCGACGACCCGACCGGCAAGGACCTGGAGTGGCGCGAGCAGCATCTGGAGGTCGCCCGCCAGCTTCAGCGCGAAGGGGTGGCGTACGCCGACCTGGTGAACTACGCGTGGGCGTACGGTCGCGAGGGCTTCGACGAGGGCTTCATCCGCGACTGGCGGACGCTGTTCCGCGGCGCCCTCATGCTCTCGGGCGGCCTCACGCGAGAGAAGGCCGAGGACCTGGTGGCACGCGGCCTGTGCGACGCCTGCGTGTTCGGCCGCGCCTTCATCGCCAATCCGGACCTTCCGGAGCGCTTCCGCCGGAACCTGGCTCTGGCCAAGGGCGACGAGACCCTGTACTACGGGGGCGCCGAACGCGGCTACACGGACTGGCCGCGCGCCGACTGAGTCACTCGAACCGCATGTGCTTCACGCTCTCGCCGCTGTCGCGGAGATCGCGAAGCGCGTCGATGCCGATCTCGATGTGCTGGGCCACGAACCGTTCCGTGACCGAGCGGTCGCTCGCCGAAGTCTTCACCCCTTCGGGCGTCATGGGGTTGTCGCTCACCAGCAGCAGCGCACCCTTGGGGATGCTGTTGGCGAAGCCGACCAGGAAGATGGTGGCCGTCTCCATGTCGATGCCGATGGCGCGGATGTGCCGAAGGTAGTCCTTGAACTTCTCGTCGTGCTCCCACACGCGGCGATTGGTGGTGTACACCGTGCCGGTGAAGTAGTCGCACTTGTGCTTCACGATGCTGGCGCTGACCGCGCGCTGCAGGCGGAAGCTGGGCAGTGCGGGCACCTCGGGCGGCATCCATTCGTTGCTGGTGCCCTCGCCCCGGATGGCCGCGATCGGCAGCACGAAGTCCCCAAGCTTGGTCTTCTTCAGGCCACCGCACTTGCCCAGGAAGAGCACGGCCTTGGGCTCCACGGCCCCCAGCAGATCCATGACCGTGGCCGCCATGGCGCTGCCCATGCCGAAGCTGATGATGGTGATGTTCTCCGCGGTGGCGGAGAGCATGGGGTGGTCTCGGCCCACCACCGGCACGCCGAACCGCGCCGCGAAGGCTTCCACGTAGTTGCTGAAGTTCGTGAGCAGCACGTACTGCCCAAACTCCTCGAGCGGCCGCCCGGTGTACCGGGGCAGCCAGTCGCGGATGATGGTGGCCTTGTCGCGCATCGTGTCAGCCGGCGTTCCAGTATTCGAGCGCCTTGCGGGCGTAGACATTGGCCGGGCCGCCGCCCATCAGGATGCACACGTCGAGCGCCGCGTGGATCTCGTCCAGAGTGGCACCGGCCGCCTTGGCGGCCTTCACATGGTGCTGCACGCAGCCGTCGCAGAGGCGCGAGACCCCGCAGGCGAGGGCGATCAGTTCCTTGGTCTTCAGGTCGAGCACGCCGGGCTTCAGGCTGGCGGCGTAGAGCTGCTTGAACGCGGTGGTGGTCTCGGGGGTCATGGGGTGATCCTTTCAGGCCCCATGCTACGGCGGGGCGGGGTAGAGTGAAGCCATGTCACGCCTCCTCGCCCTGCCGCTCGTCCTGACCTTGGCCGCGTGCAGCGGCATGAAGATGCGGGTGAAGCCCGCGGAAACGCCCGATCCGGTGCTGCAGCATGTGGTCCTGGTGCAGCTGGACGATCCTTCGCTGGCCCCGGAGATGCTGCGTGACTCGCGCGAGGCCTTCGAGGCGATTCCGTCCCTGCGCCGTTGGGACATGGGTCCCCGTGTGGACACGGGGCGGCCGGGCCTGCCCGACTGGTACACGGTGGGCCTGGTCACCAGCTTCGACACGCTGGCCGACTACCGTGCCTACCTGGAGCACCCCCGACACAAGGCGCTGGTGGAGAAGTGGAAGCCGCGGTGGAAGCGCAGCGAGATCTACGACTTCGGCACGCCTGCCGCGAAGTGAGCCCCCCGGAGAAGCGAACATGAGCCACCATGCCCCCAAGGCCGCCACCCGCACCGAGACCGACACCATGGGCCCCATCGAGGTGCCTGCCGACCGCTACTGGGGAGCGCAGACGGAACGGTCCCATCACCACTTCCCGTTCGGTGACCGCATGCCGCTGGCCATCGTGCACGCCTTCGGCCTGCTGAAGGCCGCCTGTGCCGAGGCCAACGCGGACATGGGGCAGTTGCCCGGAGAGCTTCGCGACCTGATCGTGGCCGCCGCGAAGGAGGTGAGCTCCGGCAAGCTCGACGCGGAATTCCCGCTCAGCGTCTGGCAGACCGGCAGCGGCACGCAGAGCAACATGAACGTGAACGAGGTCGTCAGCAACCGCGCCATCGAGATGGCGGGGGGGCAGCGGGGCTCGAAGAAGCCCGTGCATCCCAACGACCATGTGAACATGTCGCAGAGCAGCAACGACACCTTTCCCACGGCCATGCATGTGGCCACGGCCCTGGAGGTCGAGCGTTCGCTGCTGCCCGCCGTGCAGAAGCTTCGTGACGCGCTGCACGCCAAGGCCCAGGCCTTCGCCAAGATCGTGAAGATCGGACGCACCCACCTGCAGGACGCGGTGCCGCTGACCCTGGGCCAGGAGTTCGGCGGCTACGTGGCCCAGCTCGACCTGGCCTTGAGGGCCATCCGTGAAAGCCTGCCCGGCGTGCGCGACCTGGCCATCGGCGGCACCGCGGTGGGCACCGGCCTGAACGCCCCGAAGGGCTTCGGCGAGGCGGTGGCGAAGCGGCTGGCCGCGGCGACCGGTCTGCCGTTCACGAGCGCCGCCAACAAGTTCGCGGCCCTGGCCGGTCACGAGGCCATGGTGCAGACCCACGGGGCCATGGGCGTGCTGGCGACCGCGCTCATGAAGATCGCCAACGACATCCGCTGGCTGAGCAGCGGTCCCCGCTGCGGCATCGGCGAGATCACCATCCCGGAGAACGAGCCGGGCAGCAGCATCATGCCCGGAAAGGTGAATCCCACGCAGAGCGAGAGCATGACCATGGTGTGCGCCCAGGTGTTCGGCAACAACGCCGCGGTCCAGTTCGCCGCCAGCCAGGGCAACTTCGAGCTCAACGTCTTCAAGCCGGTCATCGCGTTCAACGTGCTGCACAGCTGCGAGCTGCTCGCCGGCACCTGCGAGGCCTTCCGCGAGTTCTGCGTGGAGGGCATCCAGGCCAACGAACGGCGCATCGCCCACCTGCTGCACGAGAGCCTGATGCTGGTCACCTCGCTGGCTCCGATCGTGGGCTACGACAAGGCCAGCGCCATCGCCAAGCACGCCCACAAGAAGCACATCACCCTGAAGGCTGCGGCCCTGGAACTGGGCCATGTGGACGAAGCCACCTTCGACCGAGTGGTGCGGGCCGAGACCATGGTCTGAACCGCCCGTCCGGATCGGGGCCCCCGAAGGGACCCCGACCCGGCCGCATGGGCCGCTTCAGCGGCGGCGCCGCGTGGCGGAGCGGGCGCCGATCAGGACCAGGGCCAGCGCTCCCGGCGTGGGGGCCATCATCTGGCTGAACTCCTGTCGCACGAACGAGGCGGTGGCGAAGTCCTGTGCAGTGCGGGCGAAGAACTTCAGGTCCTTGTTGATCTCGAACGCACGGTAGCCGTGCGTCCCATGGATCTGGGCCCAGTTCTTCTCGTCCTCGTAGCGCTGGAACAGGCCGGCATGGTCGTAGACCGCCAGGCTTCCCAGGAAGGTGTTGGTGTCCAGATCCCACACGGTCTCGTCCACCCGGGCGTAGGAACCGGATCCGTACGCCGATCCGTTGAAGGTCAGATGCGTGTCGGCAAGCCGGACATCCCGTGCATACCACTCGGGCCGCACCGCCACCGAGTACTGCAGGTTCATCTCGTGACCGATGCCGTCGCCCGGCGTTCCGTCGCCGAAGGGCCCGATCAGGTCGAAGCCCACGTTGTGCAGCCCCCACTGGTTCACGTTGGCGGAGACGAACGCCGTGAGCGTGAAGTCGTCGGAGTGGAACACGGTGGAGGAGAGCGACTCGAAGTGGAAGATCTTGTCGTCGATGATCACGGTCCGGTCACTGCCCTGGGCCATGAGGGCGCCGACGTTGATCGACTGTCCGTTGGTGAGCACCACCACGGCCTGGGCCGTTCCGGCCAGCAGCGTTGCCGCGATGGTCGCGGTGACAGTGAATTGCATGTTTCGCATGGGTGTCTCCTGATTTCCCTCGCCAGTTCCTTGGGAGTTTCACACGCTGTGCCGCTCCCACGCAGCGATCGGGATCTCCACCATGCGCCCGATCCGGAGCGCCGCCGTCCGGCGCGGTGGAATTCCGGAATTCCTGCGGTCGAGCGAAGCCCGAGGTGCGTCGGTCCAAAACGCGAGCGGGGCGGGACGCCTTCGAACGGCGCCCCGCCCCGCGAACTTCACTGGGCCCTCGCTTCTCAGGCCCGGCGCCGACGCGCCATGGCGCATGCCGCGGCCACCAGGGCGCCCACGCCGGGGCTGGGCACCTGGCTGAACTCCTGCCGCACGAAGGACGCGGTCGCGAAGTCGTTCTGCGTGGACGCGAAGAACTTCAGGTCCTTGTTCACCTCGAACGCGCGGTAGCCGCCGCCACCGTAGAGATCCACGAAGTCGACCTCCTGCGAATAGCGCGTGCTGGGCGGCGGTCCGAAGATGTCGTACACCGACATGTTGCCCAGGAAGGTGTTGGTGTCGAGATCGATCACGGTCTCGTCCACCCTGGCGTAGGAGCCGTCCGCACCGGCCGAGCCGTTGAAGGTGAGTCGGGCGTCCCGCAGTCGCACGCCCTGCGCGTAGTAGGAGGGCAGCACGGAAACCTCGTACTGGAGGTTCAGCTCGTGGACCTCGCCGTCGCCCGGGCTGCCGTCGCCGAAGGGCCCGACCAGGTCGAAGCCGACGTTGTACAGGCCGTACTGGTTGGGATTGGCGGAGACGAACCCGATCACCGAGAAGTTCGAGGCCTGCATCTGGGAAGAGGCGAAGGACTCGAAGTGGAACATCTTGTCGTTGATGATCACGGTGCGGTCGCCGCTGCTCATGAGGGCTCCCAGGTTCACGGAGTCGCCGTTGCCGAGCACGATGGCGGCACTTGCGGCGTGGGTGGCCAGCAGCACCGCCGCGGAGGACAGGAACCGGCGGGTCGAGGTGGAAAGAGGCATCAGAGTCTCCTTGGAGTTCCCGAGGTGGAGCCGGCTGTCCTGGCCACACGCGTGGACGGCGACCCGGCGGATCCCTCGGGGGGCCCATTTCATGACCGATCGGCGGCCTGTCTCAAGAACATCGCCCTCGCTTCGCGGATCTCCTCGCGTGCGTCCCGGGAGGCCGGGCCGGTGGCTTGCGCTCGGTGCGAGCCCGCACGCGGGCGGGGCATGCCGCGGCGTTTCCTGTCCCCGCGTGCACGCTAGCCTTCCGGTGGTCCAAGCGACCCGGAGATCCACCGCATGCGCCGCACGCTCCTTGCCCTGACCCTGATCGCCGTTCTTCCCGCTGCCTGCAGTTCCGAACCGGCATGGGTCAAGCAGGAGAAGCAGGCCCAGCTCAGCCCCGCCTCGCTGCAGGGCCACCGATGGATCTGCGTGGGCATGGACGGCAAGGGTGCCGATCCTCGCGAGCCCCTCTCTCTGGAGTTCCTCCCCGAGGGTCGCGTCCAGGGTTTCGCCGGCGTGAATCGCTTCGGCGGCTCGTGGTCGGCCGGCGAAGGCGTGCTGGAACTGGGATCGCTCGCCTCCACCAAGATGGGCGGGCCGTCGGAACTCATGGATCTGGAGCGCCGCTATCTGGAAGCGCTGGGCAAGGTGCGTGGATTCTCCCTGCAGTCCGGCCTGCTCCGCCTGAAGGACGGAGGCGGAGCCGTGGTGCTCGAGTTCTCTCGCTGAGCGAATTCAGTCCGCGTCGGGATTCCGTCGGTGGAGCAGGTGCATCTGCGCCAGGTAGGGCGCGATGTGCTCGTCGGAGCTCTGCGTGAACTTCTCGAAGGTGCCGTCGAACAGCACCTTGCCCGCATGAAGCATGAC
>CAIOTP010000316.1 GCA_903861235.1 uncultured bacterium
CAGCGCTACGTGATGAGCACCTGCATGAGCTGCGGCTGCTGCCTGGAAGCCTGCCCGCAGTTCAATCAGGAGCCCGACGCCTCCCAGTGGGACACCAGCTTCGTGGGCGCCCACGCCATCAACCAGGCCCGGCTCTTCAACAGCCATCCGACCGGCGCCACGCTCGCCGACGAGCGGCTCGACACGCTCATGGGCCCGGGCGGCGTGAACGACTGCGGCAACGCCCAGAACTGCGTGAAGGTCTGCCCGAAGGAGATCCCGCTCACCGAGAGCATCGCGACCGTGGGTCGCCAGGCCACGGTCCGAGGCATCAAGCGCTTCCTGACCGGCAAGTGATCAGCGGGTCAACCGCGTGCGGCGGGGCTCCCCCGCCTCCACACGCTCGATCGACATGGCCAGGCCGGTGTCCGGGCTCACCTCCAGCAGCACGCCGTGCACGCGGTTGTCCGCGCCGCTGACCTCGTACTGCACGGGCATGGCGGTGGTCATGTGGTGCACCACGCGGCTCGCGTCGCGGCCGATCACGCCGTCGTGCGGACCGCACATGCCCATGTCGCTGATGAAGGCGGTGCCGCCCGGCAAAAGCCTCTCGTCGGCGGTCTGCACATGCGTGTGGGAGCCCACCACCGCGGCCACCCGCCCGTCCAGGTGGTGCGCCAGCGCAGCCTTCTCGCTGGTCGCCTCCATGTGGGCCTCGATCACGACCAGCGGCCTGCGGTCAGGGAGGTTTCGCAGCAGTCCGTCGCAGGCCGCGAAGGGATCGTCGGCAGGCATGGGGAACATGATCCGACCCAGCACCGTGGCCACGAAGATGTCCCGCGTGCGTTCGCCCGCCGCGGGAATCCGCACGAACCGCTTGCCGGGGGCCTTCTCCGACAGGTTCAGCGGCCGAAGGATGGGCTCGGCCGGGTCCTCCAGCGTCTGGGTGATCCGGGCGTCCTTGTAGACATGGTCTCCCAGGGTCACCGCATCCGCACCGGCCTCGCGCAAGGACCGGTAGAGGTCCGCGGTGATCCCGGAGCCGTTGCGGATGTTCTCGCCGTTCACGATCACGGCGTCAGCCGAGAGCGAGACCTTCAGTTCCGGAAGGTGCCGCTGCACCGCGGAGCGCCCCGGGGCACCCACCACGTCGCCCAGGAACAGGATGCGGATGGGTCGCGGCATCGGTACACTCTACCCAAGGCTGCGGCTGGACGAATCCGCCGTGCCCGACCCGCGAACCAACAATGCAAGCCATGGGCATGACCGCCGTCGCGTTCAAGATCGGTGACAAGGTGCGTTCGAGCAAGCGTCCCGAATGGGGCGAAGGCTCCGTGCTGAAGCTGGAGGCCATCACCTTCCAGGGCAAGACCGACCAGCAGATCTACGTGCGTTTCGCGGCCGTGGGCGTGAAGTCCCTTCTGGCCAGCGCCGCGGACCTGGTGCCCGCGGACGGTTCGGGCGGCGACATCCTGACCACCATCCACCGCCCCACCACCCTCACGGATGTGGAGGCCAGTCGCGAATCCGGCTGGCTCGGCGCCATCGAGCGTCGCAAGCCCGAGGAGATCATGACCTCCTTGCCGCCGGCGGCCACCGATCCGTTCCTGAGCGTGCGACGCCGGCTGGAGAACACCTTCGCCCTCTACCGCTTCGAGGGGGTCGCCGCCCGGCTGATCGACTGGGCCGTGGCCCAGAGCGGCATGAACGATCCGCTCAGCCGATTCAATCGGCAGGAGCTGGAGGAACTGCACAAGCGATGGAAGTTCGAGCTGGACGCCCATCTGACCCGGCTCCTGGGCGAGGCCCGCCGGGATCCCGAGGCCCTGGGCGGCGCCCTCGCCAAGGCGCCCCCTGCCGCCCAGAAGGCCGTGCAGCGGCTTCACGGCATGGTCCGCTGAGGGTCTCCTCTGTTCCGTCTGTTCCGGCGGCACACCCGCTGAATCCACACGCTTGGACACATGGGGCTTGCCCCGGGAACCACCGTTTGGCAGGTTGTCCTCGGAGGGAAGTGGCATGGAGACGAAACTGCGCGAAGCCTTGGCCGAACTGCGGAAGCTCTGGGCTGGCCAGGAGACCCCTGCCAGCGTGCGACCGGTCATCCTGGATCGGCTCGATCAGCTTTCCATGCTTCTGGCGTATCAAGGCTTCGACCTGGAGGCCACGCGCCGCGAGAACGCCTCGCTTCGCAAGGCGCTGCGTGACCGAAGGTCACGGCGCGGCTGACGATCCCGCCACCGGCACCTGGATCGCCATCCAGGCCCGCTCCAGGTCACGCATCCGAGGCCACGGGCCACCACCCCGCGCGTGAAGGCCGAGTTCGACCTCCAGCACCATCTCCCGGAACGGACGAACTGCAGGCCCGATCGGCCCCTGTCCGCGGGCACGATCCTGCCAGGGTTGCAGGGCTTCGAGCGCCTGACGCACGGTCGCCGCTCCGCCACCCCCGAGCCGCTGGACGCGGTCCACGCACGCCTGAAGCAGATCGGGCAGCCGGTGGAAGAGTCTCGGACTCGACCGCTCGAAACCTTCGGGGCCCAGCAGCCAGTCGACCTGCTGCCGGGTGCGGTCGATGAGGTCCGACCAGTCCGCGGGCGAGGGCCGTCCCAGTTCGTTCCGCACGCGTTCCGCCACGCGTGAGGCCGCCTCCATGACCCGCAGAACCGCCTGCGAGGCCGCCAGAAGGCCCGCGCCACCTCGATCGATGCACGCCTGCAGTTCGGCCTCCGAGCGGGGCCACGCACGCTCACCCACGCACGCGATCTGCACCGATCGCACCGCCGCCACATGCACCAGACCGGCCGGCGAGCCCAGACCGCGCGAACTCCACTGCAGCGGCTGAAAGGCGGGATCGAAGTCCAGGTGATGCTGCACCTGACTCCTGAGCCGAGCGTGCATCCAGCGAAGGCTGGCGGCCTCGAGCTGGGCCATGGCTTCCCGCTCCGTGCCGGTCCAGGCGGTCTCCACGCCATCAGGCTTGTCCGCCAGGGTGCCCCAGACCCGCATCAGGCCCATGTCGTGCGGCACCTCCAGCGGCACGGGCAGCGTGGCGGCGAAGGCGGGCCATCCCTCCTGTCGCATGCCGCACCATCGCCCCTGCTCGAAGCCACGCATCAGGCCTTCCCGGGCGGCCGCCAGATCGCCAGCCAGGTCGTGGCGGAGGCGATCGAGGTCACGCCCCTCCGCGCGCACCCGCTCGCCATGCACGATCCGCACACGCGGCGACAGGTGCTCGGGCACGGCCTTCATCTCGAAGTCGGCGACCGCGATCTCCAGACCACTGGCGACGGACAGATGCCGAGCCAGCAAGGCGCGCAGCGGACCGTCGGAGGACTGGTGCGCCTGCAGGAAGCCCTCGCTGAATTCCTCGACCGGCTGGAAGCGCACGCGCACACGCTTGGGCAGCGAACGGATCAGGGCCTGCACCAGCTCGGCGCGGCGACCCGGCACCGACCACTCGAGCTGGCCGGCATCCAGGTCTCCCAGCGAGACCAGCGGCACCGTCAGGGTCAGGCCGTCCTCCTCCTCGCCGGGCGCGTGCCGGTAGGCCACGGCGAACTCGCCCGCGGCCGTGGCCAGGCGG
>CAIOTP010000317.1 GCA_903861235.1 uncultured bacterium
ACCATGGCCAGGTTCAGCTCCGAAGCCATGCCCGGATCGGACGATCGCATGAGCCGCAGCGAGACGCCGGCGGCCAGAAGCAGCGCGGCCGCGGCGGCGAGCCAACGGAAGCCGATCCGATGAAGGACCGGCGGCGCCTCCACGACGCACGGCAGCATGGGTGCGCTCGCCTCGAACAGGCGGTGGGCGAGCCCCACGGGCTGCCGCCGCGCCGACACCCGCAGAAGCCGGTCGAGCCGAGGTGAGGATTCAGGTTCGTGCATGATCGCGATGCCCTTCCTGGAGGTTCTCCAAACGGGGTAGCAGGGACTTGCTTGCAGGCAGGTTCCCGGGTTTCGTCGGTATCGGACGCTTCAAGAGGCCTCCTCCCCCAGCCGCCGCTGGATCAGGGCCTTCAGCTTCCTCAGGGCCCGGTGGTGCCTCGCCAACAGGGTTCCCAGGGGCTCCCCCAGCAGGTCCGCCATCTGCTGGAAGCCCAGGCCGCCCTGGTGGCGGAGATCGATCACCAGCCGGTCCGGCTCGGACAGCTGCTCCATGGCCTCCCGGAGGGCGGCCAGTTCCTCCGGGGAAGCGTGCTCCTCGGTCCGGGCGGCCGGCCCCACATCCCCGAGAAGGTCCGTGTCCATGGGACGGGCGTGCTTCTTCCGCCGCCGCATCTCGTCACGGAGGCGGTTGATCGCGATGCGGAAGAGCCAGCTCTCGAACCGCCCCTGCTCCACGTAGTCGGGCAGCTTGCGGGCCACCGTGCAGAAGACGCTCTGGGCGATCTCCTCGGCGAGCTCGGAATCGTGGGTGTAGCTGCGGAGGAAGGCGAAGACCCGGGGGCCGAACCGCTCGACCAGCAGCCTCCACGCGGCGGCGTCTCCCGCGGCGGCGCGGGCGAGCAGCGGCGCCGTGTCGTCGGGCTCGATCATCGCCCGGCCAATCTACCGGGGCGGACGATCAGATGGGCAGGTCGTCGATCGGCGCAGCACGAGGCCGCTGTGCAGGCTCGAAGCCCGAAGGCGGCACCGCGTCGGTGAAGTCCCGGAAGCGCGTCAAGCGGCCGTCCCAGGTCAGGCGCACCACCCCGGTCGGGCCGTTGCGCTGCTTGGCCACGATCAGTTCCGCCAGGCCGCGCTTGTCCGGGTTGGCCTCCAGCCAGTCGTCATCGCCCTGGTGGTAGTACTCCTCGCGGTGCAGCATGAGCACCACGTCGGCGTCCTGCTCGATGCTGCCGGACTCGCGCAAGTCGCTCATGCGGGGCTTGTGGCCCTCGCGCTGCTCGGCGGCGCGGTTGAGCTGGCTCAGGCAGATCACCGGCACCTCGAGCTCGCGGGCCATGGCCTTGATGCCACGGCTGATCTCGCTCACCTCCATCTGCCGGCTCTCCACGCGGCCGCCGCTGGACATGAGCTGCAGGTAGTCGATGAAGATGGCGCCCACGCCGTGCTGCTCCTTCAGGCGGCGAGCCTTGCTCCGCATGCTCAGCAGCGTCAGGCCAGGCGTGTCGTCGATCCAGACCTGGCACTGCTGCAGGCTCTCGCAGGCGCCGAGCAGCGCCCGGTAGTCCTCCTTGCGGAGCATGTTGCGGCGGAGCCGCTGGCCGTCGATGCCGCCCTTGGCGCACAGCATGCGCTGCACGAGCTGCTGCCGGCCCATTTCCAGGCTGAACATGGCCACGGGGTGCCCCGCCGCCGCCACGTTCTCCATCATGTTCAGCGCCAGGGCCGTCTTGCCCATGCTCGGACGCGCCGCCAGGATGACCATCTCGCCCTTCTGCAGGCCGCTGGTCATCTCGTCGAACTCCGCGAAGCCCGCGGGCAGACCGGTGAAGGGTTTGCCTTCGCTGTCCTCGATGATCTTGATGGTCTGGTCCAGGAGCTCCTGCAGGCTGCTGAAGCGGGCGCCGTCGCGCCGCTGCGCGATGGCGAAGATCCGCTGCTCCGCCGCCTCGAGCACCTGCTGCGGCTCGTGCGACGCACCTTGCGCGTCGGCCAGGATCTCCCCTGCGGCCCGCATGAGCTCGCGGAGCGTGGACTTGTCGCGCACCAGCCGGGCGTGCTCGGAGGCATGCGCCGCGGTCGGCGAACTCTCGGCCAGCTCCACCAGATACGCCGTGCCGCCCACATCCTCCAGCACGCCGCGGTCGGTGAGCATCTGGTTGAGCTGGATCACGTCGAGCGTGGCGGTGCGATCCCAGATCTGCACCATGGCATCAAAGATGGCGCCGTGCGCCGGACGGTGGAAGTCCGCTCCCGTGGGCACGATCTGGATCACGTCACCCACCACGCGCGGATCGATCAGCATGGCGCCCAGCAGACTCATCTCCGCCTCGAGCGCATGAGGTGGCGTGGCGTCGAGCAGACGGCGCACGTCGCGGAGGTCGGCCCGCTCGCCGGGAGCGGCACGACCCTTGGGCCTGGGGGTGTCCATGAATCGGTCCGCGGTCAGCGGGCGGCGGCCGCGGCACCCACGGCGACCAGTTCGCCCTGCTCACGCATCAGGCGGCCCGGCTTGAAACGGACGGTTCGCTTGGCGGGCACCTGCACGGGCACGAGCGTCTTGGGGTTCTGGGCGGCGCGGGCGGCCCGCTGACGCACCTCGAACACGCCGAAGTCGCGGAACTCGAGACGGTTGCCGCGATCGAGCTCGGCCACGACGCCGTCGAGGAAGGCCTGCACCACCGTCTTCACGTCGTTCCGCTGCAGTCCGGTCTGCTGGGCGATGCGTTCGACGAGTTCCTTCTTGGTGATGGTGGCCATCATCTCTCTCCAGATTGTGTGCGAGGCGCGACCGGCGCAAGTGCCGTTCGCTGCAGGCAGTATGGAGGCCGGGAGCGTCGCCAGTCAAGTGCCCGGTTCATCCACGGATCGTCCCCGCCTCGCTCCCCCGCATCCGGTGGATGGCGGCGGTGGTGCTGACACCGGCGACATGGTCGAGCAGCCTCAGGTCCACCCCAAGTTCCTGCAGCAGCGCGTGCTCGGCGACCTCCTCGGGCCGGCGATAGTCGCCCCCCTTGACGTAGATGGAGGGCCGTACCGCCCGGATCACCTCGTGGGCCGTCCGTTCCTCGAACCAGGTGACCAGGTCCACGCACTCCAGGGCCGCCAGGACCTCCATCCGCTGCTCCAGGGGGAACACCGGCCGGTCCGAACCCTTGAGGGAGCGGACGGACGCGTCCGTGTTGAGAGCCACCACGAGCACATCGCCCAGTTCGCGGGCTTCGCGCAGGTAGGCCACGTGCCCCGCGTGGAGAATGTCGAAGCAGCCGTTGGTGAGCACGATCCGCTGGCCCAGGGCTCGGCGGGCGTCCAGCTCCACCTGCATGGCCGCGCGGCCGCGGATCTTGCCGACCATGTGCCCTGCCTGCGCCAACGCCTGCCGGCGAACCTGCGCGAAGGGAATGGGCACGGCTCCGAACACCTCCACCTCCAGGCCGGCGGCCACATTGGCGAAGGCGACCGCCTCCGGCCACGGGAAGCCGTTGGCCAGCGCCGCAGCCAGGGCCGCCAGGACCATGTCGCCCGCACCGGTCACGTCGTAGACGCGGCGGGCCACGGTGGGCACATGCACCGGCTCGGCACCAGACCGGTCCAGGAAGGCGCCATGCTTGTCCAGCGTGAGCACCACCGCGTCCAGCCGGAAGCGGTCTCGAAGCGAGCGGGCGAGTTCGCGCAGTTCCGAGGGCTCGAACTCGGGGAGTGTCTTGCGGCCGCTGGCCAGTGCCGCCTCGGTGCGGTTGGGCGTGATGGCGGTGGCACCCGCGTAGCGGCTGTAGTCGGTGATGGCCGCGGGATCCACCAGCACCGGCTTGCCCAGCTTGCGACCGATCGCGATCACGCCCTGACACAGGCTCGGCGTGCAGACGCCCTTGGCGTAGTCCTCCAGGCAGATCACGCTGCACGAGGCCGCGGCCCTCTCGATCTGCTGCAGCAGCCGGGTCTCGATCGAGGCGTCGACCGGATCACGGCTCTCGATGTCCACGCGGAACATCTTCTGGGGATGACGATGCTGGGCCAGACCCACGATGCTGCGCTTGACCGTGGTGGGCCGGGAGGGATCCCGAAGCAGTCCCTCCGCGTCGCAGCCACCCTCGGCCAGCAGCCTGCGAAGCGTGGCGCCGTCGGCGTCGTCGCCCGTCACGCCGAAGCAACGGACCTTGCCACCCAGGGCCGCGGCACAGAGCGCCACGTTGCTCGAGCCTCCGGCCGTCTCCTGAAGATCCCGGGCCCCGCGACTCAGGAGCACCGGCACCGGCGCGTCCGGACTGAGACGGTCGGCCGATCCATGCTGGGCCTGGTCGAGCATGAAATCGCCCACCACCAGCACCTCGAAGGACTTCCATCCCGCCAGCAGCGGAATCAGGCTCTCGGCATGCACGCTCACCATGCCAGTGTATCGGCTCAGGCCGGTTTCCAGCCCCGAATCGCGGCGAGAATCGCCTGCCAGAGCCCCTCTTCGCCCGCCATGAACCGCACGCCGAGCCGGGGCACGAGCACGGGCAGGCTCACCGGATGGCCGCGAAGCTTGGTCCAGTCCTTGGCCGTGCAGAGCACCGCCGCGGCGCCCGACCGGATCGCGCGGGCGGACAGCTGCGCGACCGTGTCCGCGTCGAAACGCTGGTGATCCCGCAGGAGGGGCGCGTCGCACACGCGGGCACCAAGCCGCTCCACCTCCCGAATGACCGACTGCGGATGGCCCACGCCCGCCCAGACCGCCACGGAAAGTCCATGCAGCGAGGACAGGCCGGACTCCGAGGCACCCTCCACCGTGATCCGGGACAGCCCCAGCCAGACGTGCGTGCATCGAGCCAGAGGAGGCCGCCCGTGCCAACGGGCCACGGTCGATTCGATCGATGCGTCGGCCTGCTCGGCCCGGCTGAGCACCACGCCCGATGCGCGGCGAAGGCCGCGAGACGGTTCGCGCAACCAGCCTTGGGGAAGAAGGCTTCCGCCGAGTCCCGGCCGGGAGGCGTCGACCAGCACCAGGTCGAAGTCTCGGGCCACGGCGCGGTGCTGGAAACCGTCGTCGAGCACGACGACCTGCACCGCCGGATCCCGAGCGATCCCCCGCTCGATCGCGCTTCGGCGATCGCCGCCCACCCACACCGGCACCCCCGGCAGCGACTCGCGATGCTCCACCGCCTCGTCGGCGTTCACGCCGCCCCGATAGCCGCGCATGGCGACCGCGGGCTTCATTCCCGCGGCCGACAGACGCTCGCAGACCCAGCGAACCACCGGCGACTTGCCGGTGCCTCCTGCCGTGATGTTGCCGACCGCGATCACCGGTCGCGGGGCTCGCCATGGCGTGGAACGATCCAGCCAGGCGTTGCGCACACGAATCGCCGCACCGTAGGCCCAGGAGGCGGGCAGGGTGAAGGGTGTCCAGGCCGGATGCAGTGGACCGCTCATGGCTCCCACCTCTCGAGCACCTCTCGCACCAGCCGCCAAGGCAGACCGCCGACCGTGTCGGGGTCGCCGCTGCACACGATGCGCCAGCCCGCACGGCACCGCTCCTCGATGTCGTAGGCGCCAGCCTTCCCGCGCCAACCTCCGGAGGCGAGGTAGTCCTCCAGCCGCAGGTCATGCAGCGGCGGCAGCGTCACGGTGGCCAGGTCGGTCATCACCCGCTCGGTGGTCCCCCGTCGCACCGCCACCGAGGTCACCACCTCG
>CAIOTP010000318.1 GCA_903861235.1 uncultured bacterium
AATTGGGAGAGCGCTTGAATCGCATTCAAGAGGTTGTGAGTTCGATCCTCATCCACTCCACTCTGAGCGCACAGACCCGCCATCCGGCGGGTCTGTGCTTTTTCGAGATGGACGAGGACCCGCCATCCGGCGGGTCTGGCCGTCATCGCGATCAAGCATGGGAACGACCTGGTGGCTTCGCCTCTTGACGTGAAGTTGCTCCCGAGAAGCGGCTCCAAGGACCGGCTGCCGTCTCCGTAAGATGCGGGTCGTGAGCGGGAGCAAGGACACCCCGGCCATGCGCCAGCATGCGCGGTTCAAGCAGGCCCACCCGGGCTGTCTGCTGTTCTTCCGCATGGGCGACTTCTACGAGCTCTTCGACGAGGACGCCGTCACCGCGCACAAGGCGCTGGGCATCACGCTGACCGAGCGGACCAAGGGCCAGCCCATGGCGGGCGTGCCCTTCCACGCCGCCGAGGGCTACCTGCGCCGCCTGGTCGAGCAAGGCTTCCGCGTGGCCGTGTGCGAGCAGGTGCAGGACCCGAAGGAAGCCAAGGGCGTGGTCGAGCGTGCGGTCACCCGCGTGGTCACGCCGGGCACGCTGGTGGACGACTCGCTGCTGGACGCGGGCGCCACCAACCGCGTGGCCGCGCTGGTGCCGGGCGACGCCACCGCCGCGCTGGCCTGGGCCGAGCTGAGCACCGGCGAGTTCGGCTGCGTGGAGGTGCCCTCGCATGAATGGGAGGACGAGGTGGCACGCCTCTCCCCCGCCGAGTTGCTGGTGCCCGAGACGACCGAGCCGCAGGATCCCGCCGCCGGTCCGCCTCGACTGGCACGGCCCGGCTGGACCTTCTCCCCTCGCGACGGGGGCGAGCTGCTTCGCAAGCACTTCGGCGTGGCCACGCTCGCCGGCTTCGGCCTGGCCGACGACGCCCCCGCCGCCGGCGCGGCGGGCGGACTGCTGCGCTACCTGCTGGACACGCAGGCCTCCGTGGCCGGCAGCGACGGGCTCCGCCATCTGCAGCCGCCGCGACCGATGGCCCGCGATCGCTTCGTCTCGATCGACGCCGCCTGCCTGCGGGCGCTCGAGATCGAACGCAGCTTCACCAGCCAGTCCGCCGAAGGCACCCTGCTTCGCGCCTTGGAGTCGCCGCGCACCGCCATGGGGCGTCGGCTGATCCGGCAGTGGCTGGTGCAGCCCTCCCGGGAACTGGCCCAGATCCGCTCGCGGCACGACCGCGTGGAGGCGCTGCTCCAGTCCGACACCGCCCGCGCCGCCATGGGCGAGGCGCTCGACGGCGTGCAGGATGTCGCCCGCATCGCGGGCCGCACCGCCCTCGGCCGGGCCACGCCGCGCGACCTGGCGGCGCTGGGGCGATCCATCACCGCGGCTTCGGCACTGACCCAGGCGCTGCCTGCCGCGGCGGCCTTCGATGTCGATCGGGAGCGCCTTCGCCGCGCGTGCGTGGAGCTGGGCGGACTGGCGAGGCTGATCGCCGACGCCTGCGTGGACGAACCGCCCGCCCACCTGCGTGAGGGGGGGCTCTTCCGCGACGGCTTCGACACGGAGCTGGACGAGGCGCGGCTGCTGCAGCGCGACGCCGACAGCTGGCTGGGCACCTACCAGCAGGGGCTGATCGAGCGCACGGGCATTCCCAGCCTGAAGGTGGGCTACAACCGAGTGTTCGGCTACTACATCGAGGTCACAAACGCGCATGCCGAGCGCATTCCCGCCGACTTCGCACGTCGCCAGACCGTGAAGAACGCCG
>CAIOTP010000319.1 GCA_903861235.1 uncultured bacterium
ACCGCGCGCTGGTGGCCCTGGCCGCCACCGGCAGGTTCGAGCCCGAGCGCACCGTGGCCACGCTGGCCAACGCCATGGATGTGGGCGCGGCCAGCAACGCCGAGCGCCTGCTCGCACGCTTTCCGCAGATGCGTCACGCCCTCGACGCCGACTGGGTGGACGACGACGCGATTCGCGGCACGATCGCCCGGGTGGATCGCCTGCACGGCATGGCCATCTGCCCCCACACGGCATGCGGCATGCAGGTGCTGGAACGCCTGCGGACCCGAGGTGACCAGGACACCTGGATCGTGGCCGCCACCGCGCACCCCGCCAAGTTCGACACCGTGGTGGAGCCGATCCTGGGGCGGCGCGTGGACATTCCGCCACCGCTGGCCGAACTGCTCGGTCGACCGAGCCGGGCCGAGCCGCTGGCGGCGGAGGTGGACGCGCTCGCGCGAGCCCTGGGCTGAACCGCCGCGGTCAGCGGCCGTCGATGCGGTAGAAGTTCCGCGGGTTCACCATGAAGTAGCAGTCGTACGGCTCCAGCGGCGGCAACCGCATGTAGGGCTTGCCCTGCTCGTCCCGCTGCATCAGGAACATCCAGATCGGGTCCCGGCGCTCGGTCGGCCTCTTGCGGATGCCTTCCTCGCGGATCTCGTTCACGATGTGGTCGATCCACTTCAGCTGGACCGCCTTGTCCGCGAACTCGTCCCAGTCGCCGCTCTTCTTGGCCGAGTACATGCGGGCCTTGAACTCGTCGAGCGTGATGCCCATCTTGGTGGCGATGGGCACGGCGAGCCGCCGCTCCCACTCCTGCATGGTCTTCACCTCCTGCTCGATGTCGGTCATGTTGCCGCTGGCACCGCCGGACATCTGGTGGTGCAGGATGATGGCGTTGGGGTAGGCGTAGCTGTGCGGTGCCAGGGTGGCGATGGTGGCGGCCATGCTGGCCGCGAAGCTCTTCACCACCACGTGCACCGGGGCGTCGCTGGTCTCGACGGCCTTCAGGATGCGGTAGCCCTGCATCACGCTGCCGCCCGGCGAGTTGTTGATCACGATGAAGATCGGCTTGGTCCGGTCGAGGTTGTTGAAGTAGTCGATCCGGTCGCACACGTAGTCCGCGGTGCCCGTGACGATCGGGCCGTCGAGCTCGATCTTGCGGTCGCTGACCGTGAGCACGCCGTCCTTGAAGGGCTGGTCGGTGTACGCCATGGGCGACGTCACCAGATCCTTCCACTTGTCCTTGCCGTCGTAGCCCTGAAGCAGGGCCGCCGTGGTCCGCGCCTCGAGCTCGGCCTTCATCTGCTCGTCGGCCATCTTGGACTGCTCGGCCTTCCGCTTCTCCGCGGCGAGGGCGTTCTCGATGGCCAGCGACTCCTGTTCACGCTTCAGGCCCGCCACCTTGGCGCGGTGCTGCGCCTCGGCCAGGTCCTGCTGCACCCGAAGACGGTCCACTTCCGCCTTGGTGGCGGCGAGTTCGGCCTCCAGCTTGGCGTTGGCCAGCGCGTGGGCCTGCTTGAGCTTGTCGTGCTCGGCGGTCAGCGGCGCCAGCTCGCTCTTCAACGTGGCGTCACGAAGCTGCTGCGCACGCTGCATGGCCTCGAGCTTGGCCTTGTCCGGCTCCGCTTCCGCACCCTGCCGGGCGTTGGTCAGGGCCAGCTCCGCGTCGAGCTTCGCCTTCTGCGCCTTCAGGTCCGCGAGCTGTGCCTCGAGCTGCTGCTGCCGAAGGTCCGCCTCGAGCCGCAGGCGCTTCAGCTCCTTCTCGCGTCCGGCGTCCGGATCGTCCGCCTTGGCCTTGTCGACGGCGGGCTTCTCCTCGGTGGCCTGCGCCATGGAAGGCGCCGCGAGCACGAGCGGAAGGAAGGCAAGCGAAACCGTGATGCGACGACGAAGTTCGGCCATGGGGCGGCTCCTGCGAAGGGTTGATGGCCCGGCTGCCGGGCCCGGAGAAATGTACGCCGAGCGGGCGGCTCTGGCGAGCCTCAGCCGCGACGCTCGATCACCATGCCCAGTTCGTGGAATCCGGAGGCATGCGGCACGCGGGCGTACGGTGGAGCCGGCCAGACCCATCGGGCCTCGTCGAAGAGCATGCGCATGGCGTTGATGTCGCAGTGGTAGGCAGGACCCTCGATCAGCCCCTCCGCCACCGCCCCCGGTCGGGGTCGTTGCACGAACAGGGCATGGAGTCGTCCGGCAGGCCTGAGCCAGGCGGCCAGGGAGGCCTCGTAGCGTCGCCAGTGCGTGGGATGCATGGCGCAGAGGCAGGTCTGCTCGTAGACCGCGTCGAAGGATCGATCCGGCCGCCAGTCGAGCACGTCGGCCTGCACCAGCTCGGCCCTCAGGCCACCCGCCGAAAGCAGGCTCCGCGTCCTTTCACAGGCCGCCTGCGTGTAGTCGACGGCGACCACCTCGAAGCCCCGTCGGGCCAGCTCGGCCACTTCCCAGCCCGAGCCACAGCCGGGCACGGCGATGCGGCAGGGACGCAGGACGCCCGATTCGATCCACGCCAGCAGCTGCCCGCTGGGCGCGCCGCGGTCCCAGGGCGTGTCACCGTTCTCGAAACGGGCCTGCCAGAACGGAGCGTCGGGGCCGGTCATGGAGCCACGGCGGAGACGCCCAGGAGCGCGGCGAACTCGCCCGCGCCCTGCTGGAGCGCCCGCTCGGCACGGCCCCACGCCGCGTCACCATCGAGCGTGAGCTTGTGGCTCCAGATGGTGCGGCTCATGGCCGCCACGGGACGGCCGTCGGCCACCGCGTAGACCTGCAACGAGGTGAATCCACCTTCGCCCCGGGAGCTCTGGTGCACGCCGAGATCGACCAGCGGATCGTCCGGTCGGGCACCCGTGATCGCGGACTTCACCACCAGCACGCCGGGCCCGGGCCCGGCGGCCTTCGGGAGCTTGATGAAGTCACGCAGGTTCGACTGCAGTTCAAGCGGCAGGGCGCCGGCACGCTTGCGGTCGTCCACGCGCACGCGCATCTCGACCGGCTCCACGAAGACGGCCTTCCATGCCTGGGCCTTCGCCGTGGGACTGCGCCAAGTCTGCAGATCGGCGTCCTGCGGACTGGCGCCCAGCACCACGTCGCGGGGCAGGAAGGCGGGAGGCGGTGGCGGCGAAGCGCACGCCGGCAGCAAGCACAGGGCCATCAGCAGGACTGGACGGGTTCGCATGGCTCCATTCTGTCAGAAGGCGGTCGCTCGCGCTCAGGCCTTCGGCAGGCTTCCGAATCGGGCCGAGGGCTCCGCGGTCACCGCCTGACCTTCGGCCTCCAGTCGCCAGGCGTGCAGCGCCGGACCTTCGCCCGCCGTGGCAGGCGTGCCCCCGTACAGCGCGTCGCCCGCCAACGGATGGCCCAGATGCGCCAGACCGGCGCGGATCTGGTGCCTTCGTCCGGGGCCGATCAGCTCGATCTGCACCAGATCGTGCGCTCCGGGGCCTCCGCGGAGCACCTTCCAGACGCAGCGACCCGCGCTCCACGCGTCGCCCGCCTCACGCACGGTCACCTTGGCGGACCGCTTGTAGCGACTCTCGAAGTGCAGGCGAAAGCGTCCCTCTCGGGCCAGGCCGCGTGCCGCCAGAGCCAGGTACACCTTGCGAACGCCCGAGCCCGACTGCGAGAAGGCCTCGCGAAGACGCCCGTGAGCTGCGACATCCAGGGCCACCGCCAGACAGCCGCTTGTCCAGAGATCCAGTCGATGGCAGAGACCGGCCTCCTCCAAGGTGCCGCATCGCGGCTCGTTCTGACGCAGCCACGCCTCCACGCTCTCGCCCTCGCTCCCCTCCTGCCGCACCGTGTGCCAGCCCGCTGGCTTGGCCACCACCATCCAGTCCGGAAAGGTCTGCAGCACCATGGGCACCGGGGAGGGCGTGGACACGGACGGAGTATCGGCGTTCGGACCCGTGCAGGTGAAACGCCGTGGGGCAACCCGTACACTTCCGGCCGAGGTTCACCCCATGCCCCATTACATGAAGCTCGGCGAGCTGCCGAACAAGCGACACATCCAGTTCCGCCGCCCGGACGGGGCCCTGTACTCCGAGGAGGTGTTCGGCACCGAAGGCTTCGTGGGACCCACCAGCACCATGTACCACGTGCACCCTCCCACCCAGGTGATCGGCTGGCGGACCCTCTACGGCACCAAGGTGGAGTACGTGGAGGAGACGGTGATGCGGATGCGGCATGCCAAGACGGCCGGCATGAAGCCCCAGGGCGATCCCGTGACCGGCCGCGTGGTGCTCTTCGGCAACTCGGACGTGGAGATGTTCGCCTGCGTGCCCGCCGAGACGATGCCCTACCACTTCAAGAACGCCCAAGGCGACGAGTGCCTCTTCATCCACTTCGGAAGCGGGACGCTGGAGACCAGCTTCGGCACGCTCAAGTTCCGCGAGCGGGACTACGTGGTGATCCCCAAGGGCACCATCTACCGGCTCACCTTCGATCCGCCCAAGGCCGGCGAGCAGCCGCCGCGGTTCATCGGCTTCGAGACGGCCAACGGCAGCCACATCGCGCCGCC
>CAIOTP010000320.1 GCA_903861235.1 uncultured bacterium
CGGCAGGCCCAGGAAGGGGTCCCGGCCCAGTTCGGGCATGACCTGGAAGATGCGATCGACCAACGGATCGTCGTCCGCCACGCGGCAGAGCGCGAAGTTCCTCGAATCGCGGATGATCGGGCTCAGGGCCTGACCCTTCTCGATCGCCACCACCACCATGGGGGGGTGCACCGCGGCCTGCTGGACCCACCGCACCAGGGCGGCGGAGCGTTGATCGCCGTAGCGGCTGGTGATCAGGAATCGTCCCGAGGGAATCCCCTCGAGCAGGTCGGCGACCTGAGCGCGGTCGATCGGTGGCCAGTCGCGACGCGACGTCACAGCAGTCAACCTAGCCCAGAAGCAGGGAAAGTCGATCCTAAACCCAATTCTTGCTGGACTTTATGCATCTTTCGTACGGAGTGGTCACTTATAAGACCTTTGGAAAGATTGTTGAAATGGGGTGCAGAAGTCGAAAAGTGGGGCAAGGTGTTGCATTGTGGGGCAATCGAAGCTAGATTGCCCATCAAGGTGACCCTGCATGCTCTTCCTAGGCGAGTTCGAACATGCACTCGACGCGAAGCAGCGCCTGGCGGTGCCTTCGGAACTTCGTGCATGTCTGCCACGCGACGGGGAAGACGCGGTCTTCGTGGCGGCGCCGGGGCCCAACGGATTCCTCTGGCTGTGGCCGGAGCAGACCTTCTCCGAACTGGCGAAGGCGCTCGGCGGCTCCCTGGTGGGCGACGACTCCGTGCAGAAGTTCGAGCGACTGCTCTTCAGCCAGTCGGCACGGACGCCGCTGGACAAGGCCGGCCGCATCCGCATTCCCGACCGCATGCTTCAGCGGTTCGGTCTCTCGGGCAACGTGGTGATCCTCGGCGTGCGAGATCACCTGGAACTCTGCTCCACCGACCAGTGGAAGGGAGAACGTGAACGCATGGAGCCTGCCGCCGCCGACGTGTGGCGACAGGCTCGCGAGGCGCTCCGGCAACGCAACGCCGGTTGAGCCCCTCGGAAAGAGCTTCCGACCCCACCGCTGGATGCGGTGGAGCCAGCGAAGACCCGCCCTCGGCCATGGAAGGCCGCCGGCAGGTCGTAGGCGAGCGTCTGATGACACGGCCGGCCATGGAAGGCCCGCCCGTCCAGCCGCCCGCGAAGGACGCACGGGCCATGGACGGCCCGTTTCAGGAGGGTGACTGACCGCCATGGACGGCGGCTGGCACTCTGGAAGGCCTTCGGGCCCTCCATCCGTCGATGCCCCCGCAGCGGGACGCCGCTGCGGGGGCATTTCCTTGGCTCAAAATCAGGCAAAACAAGGGGTTGGGCGCAGGCCCCGCGGCGTGTACCTTGGGGGACCCAGGACCGATGGCGGTCCGCGGATCGGCCGGCACGGAATCGCGGAGGCTTGGAGCACCGCGGCGGGCTGATCCGGGCAGGAGGTCCACCCATGCTGGTCATCACCCGACGCGACGGCGAGGAAGTCATCATCGGCGACCCTTCGGCGCCGCTGGGCATCGTTCGTATCGCGGCCATCAAGGGCGACCGGGTCCGGCTGGCCTTCGAGTTCCCCCGCGAGGTGCCGGTGCACCGTCGCGAGGTGGCCGAGCAGATCAGCGCGGCCGAGAAGGACGGCAACCCGATCGCGGGTCAGATCCGTCCCGCGGCGGGTGGCGAGAACGCCTGAACAGGGTGGCGTGCACGCCCGGGGTTAGACTCGCCGCATGAGGCGGGTCGGTGGCATCGCAGGTTTCGTGCTCGGCCTGGTGGCGGCGCTGGCCTGCGGGTGTGGCGGCGGTGGACGCCGCGGCGACCCGATGAAGGTGCTGGCGAGCACCGAGGCCATGCCGTCGGCGCAGGAGGAGGCCATGCTGGCGCTCGACGCCGCGCCCACGCCGGACTACGCCAAGCAGCTCAAGCGCATCGTGTTCCAGCCGGGGTACACCCAGCCCATCCGTGAGATGGCGTTCTCACGGCTCGAGAAGCTGGATCCCAAGGGCCTCAAGGAGGGGATCGCGCTCCAGCTGCCCAAGATGCAGATGCTGGCGTGGCGGACGTGGCTCTGCCAACGCATCGCTCAGGAGGGCTGGAAGGACATGACCCCCACGCTGGTGCGGGCGTGGGCGGCGTCCATGCCCGGCTGGGTGGAGAAGGACGATGACCGGCCCGAGCGACAGGCACTGGCGGCCTTGCATGGAGCCGACCGGCTCACCGACGTCCTGGTGGACCTGGTGGTGGAGGCGGATCCCTCGCGAGAACGCAACCTGCGTCTTCGGTGCTGGGAGCTGCTGCAGAAGCAGGGGCAGCGCGAGCGGCTGGTGGCCATCCTGGCGGACGCCACCGTGAAGCCGGACGACGAGATGCTTCGCGACCTGCGGAAGTGCGCCGCGGACCTGGGGATCGTGCCGAGCACGCGCGAGGAGATCCTCTGGCTGCAGGCACTGCTCACCACGTCCAACACCGTGTTCTGGCAGCAGGCGCGAGAGGCCACGGCCCGGCTCCCCGAGGCCACCCGCCAGACGCTCGAGATCCGCGAGCTGCCGGTGGCGGTGGCGGCGCTGCGGCACCGCCCCGAGCTGCTGCAGAGCGGCAACGCGGAGCTCTATGCGCAGGTGGAGTCCCGCCGCGAAGCCAACGGCAGCCGCATCGCCACGGCCACGCTGGACGGTTACGGCGGCGACTTCAGCGAGACGCTCTATTCGCAGCGCAGTCGCCTGCGATGGGGCGATCTGGCGGCCATGGTGCTGGCCATGGACCTGCTCGAGGATCCTGCCGTCCGCGCCAAGCTCTTCGATCTGGGTGACCGCGACCTGCACGACCGCACGACCGAGTACGGAGGCGTGATCGTGGTTGGAAGCGACGGCAAGCCCTCGGTGCAGGAGTGCGTGCCGCGCCAGAAGGGCAACGATCTTCGGTTCGAGGCGCCGCAGTCCATGTTCGATCAGGGCTACACGGGGATCTTCCACTTCCACCTGCACTGCCAGAGCTACGACAACGAGCGATACGCCGGGCCGCACATCGGCGACTTCACCTACGCCAACAGCACCCGGGCGAACTGCCTGGTCTTCACCTTCCTGAAGAAGGGCGAGATGAACGTGGACTTCTACCGGCACGGGCCGGTGGTGGTGGACCTGGGCAGCATCCGGCGCCCGGAGCGGGGAGGGTGAGCGTGCAGGTCACCAAGATGCACGGCCTGGGCAACGACTACGTCTACGTGGACCTGCGCCGTGAGCGCGTCGCCGATCCTGGCCGTCTGGCTCGAGCGGTCAGCGACCGCCACCGCGGTCTGGGCAGCGACGGGCTGATCCTGGTCGGCCCGGCGGACACCGCCGAGGCCGACGTGCGCATGCGCATCTTCAACGCGGACGGCAGCGAGGCGCAGATGTGCGGCAACGGCATCCGCTGCGTGGCGAGACTGGCGGTGGAGCGGGGCATGACCTCCGCGAACCCCCTCCGCGTGCAGACCGGCCGCGGCACGCTTGCGGTGCGTTGGCGCCGAGCGGGCGAGGGGGGTTTCGAGGCGGCCGTGGGCATGGGCGTGCCGCAACTGGCCTGCGAGACGCTTCCGGCCTGCGTGCCGGGTGTCGCACCCGGTGCGAGCGTGGTGGCCCGTCCGCTGCCGCCGGGCTTCTGGGGAGAACGGGGGGCGGAGGACGGGATGGACCGCGGCGGACTGACCGGCACGATCACCCTGGTGGGCATGGGCAACCCGCACGCGGTGCTCTGGTGCCGCCAGGTGGACGAGGTTCCGCTGGAGCGCGTGGGACCCTTCCTGGAACGGCATGCCTGGTTTCCTCAGCGGATCAACGTGCATGTGGCCCAGGTGCTGGGTCCCTCTCGGCTCCGCATGCGGACCTGGGAGCGCGGCAGCGGGATCACCATGGCGTGCGGCACGGGAGCGAGCGCCGTGGCGGTGGCCGCGGTGCTGCAGGGGCTGGCCCAGTCGCCCCTGCAGGTGGAGCTGCCCGGGGGTGAACTTCGCATCGACTGGAACGCCGTGGGCGAAGAGGTCTTCATGACCGGTCCGGCCGAGTTCGTGGCTGACGCCGTCCTGTCGCCCGAGCTGGCACGGGAGGCGGGGTGACGGCCCTCGACGCGACCGATCGGGCGCTGCGTGACCACCTGCACGCCGAGCAGGCGTCCATGGTCGCGCGACTTCGCGAGATGGTGGCCACGCCCACCGGCTTCGGACACGCGGCGGGCATCCAGGCGATGCAGCGATCGCTGTCTTCGCGGCTGGGGGCCTTGGGCACGGCGGTGGAGTCCCGGCCCACCGAGCCGCGCCCCGACTGGATCGATCCTCGCCCGGTGGCGGTGAGTCAGGCGCCGGTGCTGGTGATCCGCCCGCGAGAGGAAAGGAAGGGGCCGCGGCTGCTGCTC
>CAIOTP010000321.1 GCA_903861235.1 uncultured bacterium
ACACTCTTTCCCTACACGACGCTCTTCCGATCTCTGGTCGCTGGCCGCCCAGTCCTTGGCGGCACGGGCGGCGGAACGACGGGCAAGCAGCTCGTCGACCAGGGTCTCGAGATCCTCCGAGGCCTTCGATGCGACCGGTCGATTGCGGTCCAGGACTCCCAGCACCGAGTCCATCCGCCTCAGGGCCGTCAGCTCCCGGGCCGGACATGCCTGAGCATGGTCCTGCCCCAACCCCTCGTTGATCACCGCGATCGCTCGGGCCACGTTCACATCGTCGCACAGGGCCGCGGTGAAGGCTTCGAGCGCCATCTCCATGGGCCCGGGCGCCGCCGCGGCATGGCGTGCGGCTCGCTCCGCGGCGCCCACGGACTTCAATTCCGCCGCCGACCGTGCGAGCGCCTCGGCATGACGCGACCAGCGGTCGATCATGCGCTGGCAATCCGCAAGTCCCTGCAAGGTGAAGTTTGCGTTTACGCGGTAGTGCGTGCGGATCAGCTCCAGCCGCAGGGCCGCGGGCGTGACGCCCTTGGCGAACAGGTCGCGCGCGGTGAAGAAGTTGCCCTTGCTCTTGGACATCTTCTGGCCCTCCACCATCAGGTGGCGTGTGTGGAACCACACGCGGGCGAAGGCGGGCTTGCCGAAGCAGCAGCGACTCTGGGCGATCTCGCACTCGTGATGCGGGAAGATGTTGTCCTCGCCACCGGAGTGCAGGTCGATCTGTTCGCCGAGCAGTCCCGCCGCCATGGCGCTGCACTCCAGGTGCCAGCCGGGATAGCCGGCACCCCACGGGCTGTCCCACTTCATCAGGTGCGTGGCGTCGGGCTTCCACAGCATGAAGTCGGCAGGATGTCGCTTGGCGGACTGGTTGGCGGCGCTCACGCGACCGCCTTCGCCTTCGCGCAGGGCCTCGAGCGTGTTGCCACTGAGCTGGCCGTAGTCGCCAAAGCTGCGGACATCGAAGTAGACCACGCCGTCGCCGGCCACGTAGGCGTGACCGCGCTCGATCAGGCGCCGCACCATGTCGATCATCTGCGGAATCCACGCCGTGGGACGCGGCATGAGCGCTGGGTCGCGCTGCTGCTCCTCGGCCACCTTCAGCCCGAGCAGGCGAGCGTCCTCCAGAAAGCGGTCGGCGTAGAAGTTGGCGATGGCCAGCGGATCGGCGGGATCGATCTCCGCCCCCGCGGGCAGCTTGCCGGACTTCTTGGCCTCGGCTAGGCGGCGACCCGCCACGGCCATCTTGTCCTCGCCACCGCCGTCGGCCTGGGCGTCGTCGGTCATGTGGCCCACGTCCGTGATGTTCATGACATGGCGGACAGGAAGTCCCACCAGTTCCAGCGTGCGCCGAAGAACGTCGGCGTTCAGGAAGCTGCGAAAGTTGCCGATGTGGGCGTCGTCGTAGACCGTGGGCCCGCAGCTGTAGAAGGTGACAGGACCTCCCGTTCCGGCGAGCAGCTGGATGGGCCGATCCGAACCGGTGAGCGTGTCATGCAGATGGACCGCGGGCATAAGGAATAAGCATAGATCGTTCGGCACAGTCCGAATCGGTGGAATTCTGATTCTGGCGAGCTGTCTCTCTGAAGCGGCCCTACGTTAGTCTCCATCCGCCAATGACACGCCAACCCACTGAAAAAGAACTGGTGCGGGACTTCTGGAACGAAGCCTCCTGTGGTGAACGCCTTTACCTCGATGGTGCTTCCACTCAAGACTACGCCCGACAATCCGAACGGCGTTACGAGCTTGAGCCATACATCATCCCCTTCGCGGACTTTGAATCTACCCGGGGCCTCAGAGTCCTTGAGATCGGCGTAGGCTTGGGAGCGGATCATCAACGATTCGCCGAGAGCGGAGCCATGCTCACCGGAATCGATCTAACGGAACGTGCAATCTCGCACGTACGGCGACGATTGGGTCTGGTGGGCCTCACGTCCGAACTTCGCACCGCCGATGCCGAGGCATTGCCGTTTGCAGATAGCACCTTCGATCGGGTCTATTCTTGGGGCGTGCTGCACCATACGCCAGATACGCCAAAGGCATTCACGGAGGTCCTTCGCGTGCTCAAGCCCGGCGGTCGAGCCAGCATTATGGTTTATCACACCTGGAGCATCGTCGGCTACATGCTTTGGATCCGGTACGGTCTCCTTCGACTTCGACCTTGGACTTCGCTTCGAGAGATTTATGACAAGTACCTCGAGAGTCCTGGCACCAAGACATACACCGCCAGGGAAGCTCACGTCCTCATGCGGGGTTTCGAGAGCGTTCAGATCAGCACGGTGCTTACCCATGGCGATCTCCTCACCTCAGAGGCGGGGCAACGGCACCGAGGTGCTCTCCTCTCAATTGCCCGCGCTGTCTGGCCGCGTTGGCTCATTCGAGCTCTCCTGCCTGGCCATGGCCTGTTTATGCTGATTCAGGGACGGAAGCCAAGAGCCTAATCGCGTCGCAAACGCGAGGGTTCGATCACGCTTGAGGGCTCAGCACCCCGGACAGCATCCGGACCTCCCGCTGCGGGAACGGAATCTGGATTCCGGAGACCCGGAACCGCTCCAGGATGGCGCGATTGAGCTCGGAGGCGGTGATGCCCGCCTCGATCACCTGGGCCCAGGGGCGCACGGCGATGTTCACGGAAAAGTCGGCGAGCGCCGTGACTCGGACCACCGGCTCAGGATCCCGCATCACGCGCGGGTTGGACTTCAGCACC
>CAIOTP010000322.1 GCA_903861235.1 uncultured bacterium
CGGCTCCCGCCGGGGTCACCGGACCGCGGATCACCTCCATGTACGCGTCTTCCAGGGTGGCGGGCACGGCGCGGAAGCCCGCGGGCGGCACGGCCGAACCGGCATGCACGGCCACCCGGACGCGGTTCGTGACGCCCTCCACCAGGATCGCGCTCAGCACGCGATGGGCCTTCGCGAACGCGGGCAGTTCCTCGTCACGCACGAATCCCTCGAGCACCCGGCCCTCCATGCCCTCACGCGCCTTGGTCGGCGTGGTGTTCGCCATCACCTGACCGCTGCGGATGATCGCCATGCGCGGGCAGAGCGTGGCGACATCCTCCACGATGTGCGTGCTCAGCACCACGATGCGGTCCTTCCCGAGCTCGGCCAGCAGCCGATAGAAGCGGTGACGCTCCTCGGGGTCCAGTCCCGCCGTGGGCTCGTCCACGATGATCAGACGCGGCGAGCCCGCCACGGCCTGGGCCAGACCCAGACGCTGCCGCATGCCGCCCGAGTAGCCGCCGACCTTCCGCTTGGCTGCATGAGCCAGGTTCACGCGCTCGAGCAGCTCCTCCGCCAGGCGGCGGCGACCCTGCGGAGCGTCGACCCCCTTCAGCTTCAGCATGAGCATGAGCATCTTCAGGCCGCTCAACTCGGGGTAGAAGCCGAACTCCTGCGGCAGGTACCCCAGCGAGCGGCGGACCTTGGAGGGATCGGTGACGATGTCCTGGTCATCGAGCGTCACGCTGCCCGCGGTGGGCTGCAGCAGGCCGGCCACGATGGTCATGAGCGTGCTCTTGCCGGCTCCGTTGGGGCCGAGCAGTCCGAACAGGCCGTTGGGCACCTCCAGGGACACGCCCTTGAGCGCCGTCACGGGTCCGGGATAGATCTTCAGCAGGTCTCGGATCTGGAGCATGGGGGGTTCCTCACTTGGTGGCGGCGCGGATGGTCACCCGGCCGTTGCTGGTCTCGATGGTGGCCTTGGCCTTCGTACCGTCACCCAGGATCAGGGTTGCCTCGCCTCCATCCTTCATCACCTTCGCGGTGGGCGTCAGGGTCTCGATCGAACCGTTGCTGGTGTCCGCATGCACCGTGCCCTGCCACGAGCCTGGAAGCTGCAGTTCCACACGGCCGTTGCTGGAGTCGATCTTCACGTCGCCGGTCGCGGTTTCCGCCAGGGAGACCTCCACACGACCGTTGGAAGTGTCGGCGACCACGGGGGTTCCGACCCGGGTGGCCTCGATGGCGCCGTTGGAGGTGTCCAGGTGCACCGGACCGGCGTGCCCGTCGATCCGGATCGAGCCGTTGCTCGTTCCAAGCTTCGCCAGGCCGGCGAAGCCGCCGCAGGAGATCGAGCCGTTGTCCGTGTCGACCTCGATGCCTTCGAGATTCGCGGCACGGATCACCAGACTCGCGCCCTCCTCGTTCAGCACCACCGTCAGGGGAGCTGGCGCACGCGAAGGGAAGACCACCTGCACCCGAACCCGACCCTCAGGGTCGCGTTCGGCGACCAGCTTCGTGGCCTTCAGGCGGGCCTCCGCGGCTTCCTTGGACTCGGCGGCACAACGGACCTTCGCGGAGACCTGCAGGTCGGTGGCGGCGGGGTCCTTCACGATCTCCACGCTGCCGTTGGTGTTGATCACGCGCAGCGACCGGGCCTCCGCCACGTCGGCGGAGAGCTGGCCCTCCGACAAGGCGGAACTCAGGCGACAGGCGGGAAGGCCGAGGAGCGTGAAGGTCATGGCCACGAGCAGGCCGACGGCGGCAAGGGGGCGAGCGAAAGGCATGAAGATGGAATCTCCTCGTATTTTCATTGTAACGAAATTGAGAACACTCGATCTCAGGGCACGATCGCGAATCGCTGCGCGACCGCCTGCGGTCGCGCCACCTGGATCGCCTTGACCACCTGCCCGTAGACCCAGCCGGTGCCACGGGCGAGCCACAGCGTGCCGGTGGCGACCGCCATGCCGAGCACCACTGAGAGCACGCTGGTGAAGGCCGAGATGCGCACCAAGCCGTCGGCATCGGGCGCGACGCGCTCCCACAGGAACTGCACCTCCGCCAGATCGCCGTCCACATGGATGGCCGTGAACCCGGCCGCCTGTGCCATCGGCACCCCGATCAGCACGATCGCGAGTGCGGCCAGCGTCACGAAGAGCGAGAACAACCCCGTGGCCACGAAGAAGTTGCCGAACGCCCAGGCGAGCGAGAGCCAGCTGCGAACATCACGCAGCCAGCAGCCGATGCGCCGCCAGAAGCCCACCTCAGCCACCGCACCCATGGGCGTGAGCACCTGCACGGGCTGCACGCGATGCGGCATGCGCACGCCCAGGAAGAACTCCACCACCTTGCCCTCGGCCAGACCGATGGCACGGACCGAGCCGAGCAGGAACACGGCCAGCGGAACGCCGATGATGATCGGCATCGTGCCCAGCGCGAGGGAGCCCACGCACACCACCCAGATGAAGGTGCAGAGGGCGATCACGAAGCACGGGACCAGGAAGTAGACCAGGCTGGCCCAGGCACGCGGCATGAACCAGATCCCGACCACGGGAATGCCGGCGACGCCCGTGGGACGGGGCCCTGTCTCAGGCACCCCGGAGGAACGTGCACCGATCGCTCCCACCGCGGCGGATGTGGGAACAGCCGGAGCGGCGGAGTACGCCCGTGCGAAGTCGGAGGCCGGCCCGAACGCCTCCACGGCGGCGGCGGGCGACTGTCCCGCGGCCACGGCGGCACGCAGGTGCGACTCCGCGTCGATGAGGGCGTCGTGCGCCACGGCCGGATCGACGGCGGCGAGCTCACGCTGCAGGTGCGAGAGGTACTCGGCGATGGGATCAGCGGTTGACATCGATGCCTCCGACGATGCGGTTCATCCAACGGCCGGTGCGCTTCCAGGCGTCCACCCACGCGGCGAGCACGCGACGCCCCTCCGCCGTGATGGTGAAGCACTTGCGGGCCGGCCCCTCGTTGCTGGGCACCAGCGTGCTTCGCACCAGACCCTCGGCCTCCATGGTCCGGAGCATGGGGTAGAGGGTTCCCTGCTTGAACGAGAGTCCCTCCGGAGCCTCGTCCGCCAGGCGACGGCCGATCTCGTAGCCGTGGATCGCGTCGTCGCTTGACGCCACCAGCGAGAGCACCACCAGCCAGGCCGTGCCGTTGCTGAGGTCCTTCAGGATGCGGTCTTCGAGAGCGGAAGACATGTTCGCCAAGTACTGTACGACGTACAGTACTCGATGTCAAGGCCTTCCTGGACATGAGGCAGCGGGTCGCCGTGGAGCGGTCCATTTCCATTCGCTTCCATTTGCGAATTCAGATTCCGGCCTCGGATCCTCCACGGCCGCGAAGCGGCGCCCTACATTGCCCGCTCGGATTCCGGGGTCTCGCACCCCCCAAGAACCACGCCCATGACTCAGGCCTCCGAGAAGAAACCCAAGCTCTGGGGACCCAAGCAGTGGGCCGCCATGCGGAGCCCGGTGCGGTACGAACTGCTGCTGCTGATGGAGCAGCTGGCGCCCTGCGCCGTCTCCCGCCTGGCGGAAGCCAGCGGTCGGGGTGCCGCTGGTCTGTATCGCCATCTGGAAGTCATGGCCAACGCCGGCATCCTGCTTCGTGCAGGGCAGCAGCGTGCCGGCAAGCGTTGGGAACGCGTGTACGACATGAATCGCGAGGGCGGATCGCCCATGTGCGATCCCTTCACCGGCAGCGGCGTGCGGGACGATGTCCGCCTCTGCAGCGCCATGAGCCGCGCCGCCATCCGTGATTACGGGCGTGCCCTCCAGTCACGCAAGGGTCTGACCCACCTGGAGCAGCCCAGCTTCATCTCGTCGCTCTTCGAGATCACACGACTGGACGAGAAGAGCGCCGCGGAGATGCGGCGCCTGATCGATCGCATGATGGAGCTGGTGGTGAAGGGGCGCAAGGAAGGCGGCGGTCGCCGCTACCGCGTCAGCGTGATCGCGTCGCCCATCGTCTGACCTCTGCTCAACCGGATGACCGGACTTCGTGCGCCGCAGGGATGCTGTGCAGGCTGCCGTGCCGGGTCACGCAGATGGCGGCCGCCCGGGCTGCCGTCCGCATGGCCTCGACCGGCCCCTGCCCCGCGGCCACGCCGGCCAGGAAGTAGCCCGCGAAGGTGTCGCCGGCAGCGGTGGAATCGACGGCGCCCACCGGCACCGCCTCCACGAATTCCCGCTGGTCGCCCCGGCACCACCAGGCACCCTCCGCGCCGCGCGTCAGCACGAACGCCGGTCCGGGAAAGCGAATCTTCAGGGCGTCGAGCTGGTGGTGGGGATCGTCCCGCTGGGTGAGGCGGCGAGCCTCGTCCTGGTTCACGATCACCACCGCCGCCTTGTGCATGGGCCAGCGCTCGACATCCGGGTGAAGCGGCGAAGGGTTGATGACCAGCGGCGCCCCCCGCACGGCCATGGCCTCGATCACGAACGCGCCGTCGTTGACCATGCCGTCGAGATACCCGATCGAGTCACCCCGAAAGGTGTCGACGGCGGCCTGCATGATGCGACGGTCCACATGCCGATCCGCCCCGGGGACCGTGATGCCGAACTCACGCTGATCGGTGGCGAGGTGGATGATCACCTCCGCCGTGGCCAGGTCCCCGCGGCGCTCGATCCATGTCGTGTCCACGCCGGATTCCGAAAGCTCGGCGAGCGCCCGGTCGCCGTCGTCGCCCACGGCCGACACCAACGAAGCCCTGCCCCCCGCGCGCACCGCGGCCACCGCCACGTTCGCGCCCTTGCCGCCCACGCTGTGCGTGACGGCGGAGGCCATGAGGCCCTGCCCCGCCTCGGGCAGCCGGGGCAGGTGCAGCGTCCGGTCGTAGGAGATGGACCCGAACACCACGATCCGCTTCATGCGGCCCAATCTACGGGAGCCCGCCCCGGCGAACGCGGATTCTGCGGGCGCCGGCGAGCCCCGCCCGATGGAGGAGGCATGAAGAAGCCCCTGCCCCCGCTCACGGACGCCCAGCTGCAGGCCGGACTCGACGCGGCCATCGCCCAGGCCGAGAAGGGCTGGCGGGAAGGCGGCATTCCCATCGGCAGCTCGCTGCTCGACGAACGCGGCGTGATCGTGGCCGTGGGCCACAACCGACGCGTGCAGCACGGCGACCCCACGGCGCACGCGGAGGTGGACTGCATCCGCAACGCCGGACGCCGCCGCGACTGGAACCGCTGCACCCTGATCAGCACGCTGAGCCCATGCCCCATGTGCACCGGCACGGCGGTGCTGTTCAAGATCCCCCGCGTGATCATCGGCGAGAACCGGACCTTCCTCGGCGGCGAGGACTG
Source organism: uncultured bacterium (assembly GCA_903861235.1). Lineage (GTDB taxonomy): Bacteria > Planctomycetota > Phycisphaerae > Phycisphaerales > SM1A02 > SYAC01. The sequence goes on from CAIOTP010000322.1 coordinate 5,286, forward strand.
GATGAAGGAGAAGGGCATGGAAGTCCGCGTGCTGCAGGACCCCCGCTGCATCGCCCTGATGGAGCGCATGCAGCGCGAGAAGCCCGACCTCTGGGCCGAGGACATCGGCGAGTGAGAGGGACGGGCTTACATATCGGACCA